>JANOCN010000436.1:0-2335 GCA_031412185.1 Betaproteobacteria bacterium
ATTGGGGTGGGTACACCGCTCAAGGTGCAGCGCGCCATGGAGGCCACGCTGCAGCACTACGCCGTCAACGAAGTATCCGGTCATTTTCACGACACCTACGGTCAGGCGCTGGCGAATACGCTGGCCTGCCTGGAGCTGGGCATCTGGCAGTTTGATGCGTCGGTCGCCGGGCTGGGGGGCTGCCCGTATGCCAAGGGTGCCACCGGCAACGTGGCTACCGAAGACGTCGTCTACATGTTGCACGGCATGGGCATAGAAACCGGTATTGACCTCGACAAGCTGATCGATGCGGGCAAATTCATCAGCGACTATCTGCAGCGCAAACCCGGCTCGCGTGCCGCCACGGCGCTGCTCAACAAACGTGAATAAGGTCGAATCGGGTCGGCCGCAGCGGCAGCATGACTGAGCTGGAGACTCTGGGCGCACTGGCGGCGCTGGCGCAAGACCACAGCCACTGCGTGCCGTCGCCTTGTGTGTCGGTCTGCCGTATGCACGCGGACAACAGTTTGTGTCTGGGCTGTTTTCGGACCATGGACGAGATCATCGCGTGGGGGCGGATGGGTGAGGCGGGCAAACGTGCGGTGTGGCTGCGCATCGCAGACCGTGCGCGCTTTGAACCCGCCCGTGAGTAAAACCCTGTCCGTGAATAAGACGAACGCATGAAACACATCGATTTCTATTTCGATTTCATATCGCCCTACGCGTATATGGCATTCGACAAGATGCCGGAGACGCTGGTGGGCCTGAGCTACAGCGTCACTTACAAACCGGTGCTGTTTGCCGCCATGCTGAAACACCATGGGCAGCTCGGCCCGGCAGAGATACAACCCAAACGTGACTGGACCTACCGGCAGGTGGCGTGGCTGGCGCACAGCCAAGGCGTAAATCTGCAGATGCCTGCCGCCCACCCGTTCAATCCGTTACCGCTGCTGCGACTGGCGGTTGGCAGCAGCCCGCGTGGCACGCCTAACCGCTATGCCTGCGAGACCCTGTTCACGCACGTTTGGCAGGGCGCTGGAGACGCGGTAGACGCGCAGCGCCTCCAGTCACTGGCCGTACAGATCACGCCCATGCACGATCCGAACAGCGCCGCCGTCAAGGCGCTGCTCAAGTCCCATACCGACGATGCGATTGCGCTGGGGGTGTTTGGTGTGCCCACGATGGTGGTTGACGGCAAGCTGTTCTGGGGCTTCGACGCGTTACCGATGTTGCGCGACTACCTGCATGGCAGCCCGTGGTTCGAATCCGGCGCATGGCAGGCTGCAGCGCAAGTACCGGTGGGGGTGCGGCGCACCAACTCCTAGGACTCTTAGGTGCGGCAGTTGGCAGCTTCATCTGCCTGCTGAACCGAGTTCGCAATCGCATCGCCACCCAAGGCACCCGCAACTGCACCGACAGCAACCCCAATCATGGTACCAACGGGCCCTGCAGCCGTGCCTACCACGGCCCCGGTGGCCGCCCCTGCGACCACCGCACCGACCAGCGACGCGGCAGGGTGCTCGGGTACGCCGACCAGGGTGTCCGAATACGACGAATCGTCGGCGTTCAAGTTGGTATTGATCATCGAGAAATTCTCCTGAAGATGGATGGAAAAGGCGGCACGCAAACAAGCTGATGCTCCCGTGCGACCACGGAAAGCAAGATTATTTCCATCTGTCGGCGACGCTGCATCAGGCGATCTCGGACATTGTTGTCGGATTGGATGCCATTGGGCTGCGGCTGCTACCTGGTCCACACAGTCCCACCATGGCTGCGTGCGACTTGTCGGCTCTGTCTGACAAGCAGCTGAGGCGTGCGCTGATACGGCCGGATGCGCCACGCCCCTAGCATGGATATTGTCAGACAGGAAAGTCGCTCTGAACTACACCAACCTATCGAAAGGTCACCATGAACACAGCTCCCGAGTCGCCCCAAAAAGTCCAAGGCGAAGGCGACTACCAAGCCGACCAGCGTTACACCGAGTCGGCCCAAAAGTTCGTCAAATCCGGCAAAGTCGCCGAAGCAGCCCAGAAAGCAGCACCTGGCAGTGCGGCTGAGCAGGCCGAATTGAAGCACGCTGAGAAAGTAGGCGCTTCACATTCCAAAGGCGAAGACCCGGCATCGCCGCGTGCACCCGCCCGCAAGCCCTGAATCCTTGTGTGCGCTAGCGCACGGACTAACCACGATTGCATGCTTAACCTCTACCCACTTACAACCACCAAAGGATTTCCAATGAAAAAGATATTATTTGCCGCCACGATGATTGCTGTTGTTGCGCTGAGCGCTTGTGACCGTAACCCAACGGTTGTGAATGTGCCCACACCAGTGGCCGTACCGGTACCTGGTCCTGCGGGAC
>JANOCN010000437.1:0-1901 GCA_031412185.1 Betaproteobacteria bacterium
ATTGGTCTCCGGGTCCTGGGCCCAGGCGCCGCCGTCGGAGCCGATCGGCACCCGGCTCATGCTCTCGACGCCGCCGGCCACCACCAGGTCTTCCCAGCCCGAGCGCACCTTCTGCGCCGCCATGTTCACCGCTTCCAGGCCCGATGCGCAGAAGCGGTTGAGCTGCACGCCGGAACAGCGCCAGTCCCAGCCGGCCTTCAGCGCCGCCACCTTGGCGATCACCGAGCCCTGCTCGCCAATCGGCGAGACCACACCCATCACCACATCATCCACCTCCGCTGTGTCAAAGTTGTTGCGGCGCTGCAGTTCGGTCAACACACCGGCCAGCAGGTTCACCGGCTTGACCTCGTGCAGGCTGCCGTCTTTTTTGCCTTTGCCACGCGGTGTGCGGATGGCGTCGTAGATGAATGCTTCGGTCATGGGTGCTCCAGCTGGCAAAAGGCCATGATGGAGTATATTCATTTCACAAAGCAATCGCTTTGTGAAAATGGCGACAGTAGGAGGCGCAACAGCATGAAAAAGACCAACATCAACCGCCGCCAGGTGGCATTGCTGGGCGCAGCCGCGTTGGCTGGACTGGCATCGCCCGCAGAAGCACAGACCACCGTGCGCAAGCCCTACGTGGCCGACATGCATTCACACTATGGCATGTTCCTGCCGCGCCTGTTCGGCATGGACCTGGACAAGCACATGCGTGAGAACGGCATAACGCTGCTGGCCTGGGCGGTGGTGGACGACCGCAAATGGATTTCGGCCAGCGGACGGCTGGTGCAGGTCGAAGAGCCCAAGCCGGGTGCGATCTGGGCCTACTGGCAGGACCTGGCCAATGACTACGAAGCGCGCCTTGCGCAATGGAAGGTCACCAAGGCGCTGACCACCGCCGACGTGGACGGGGCAATGGCCGGCGAGCCGCGCGTGCTGCTGGCCTGCGAATCGGCCAACTTCAACGAAGGTGACATTGCTCGGCTGGCGCAGGCGCACGCCATCGGCGTGCGCCACATGCAGCTGGTGCACTACATCCGCACGCCCCTGGGCGACCACCAGACCGCCGCGCCCCAGCATGGGCGCCTGACGCCGCTGGGTGCGCGGGTGGTGGCCGAATGCTCGCGGCTGGGCATGGTGGTGGACCTGGCGCACGGCACGGAATCGCTCGTCGATGGCGCACTGGACGCGTCGCCCGCAGCCATGGTCTGGTCGCACTCCTGGATATCGCCAGTGGGCGGCACGCCATCGGACGTGGGCTACATGGCCCGATCGCTGCCACTGGCCCTTGCCCGCAAGATCGCAGCGCGTGGGGGTGCGATCGGCCTCTGGTGTCTGCGGCTGGGTAACGACCCGGGCTACCCGGTGAACAGCAAGGCCGGCTACGCTGACGAGATCATGCGCATGTGCGATCTGGTCGGGCCGGAGCACGTGGCCTTCGGCACCGACATGGAAGGCGTATGGCCCAACCGCATGCTCAATGACTATGCCGACCTGCGTGACGTCATCGACAACCTGGGCAAGCGCGGCATCGGCGATGCAGTGCTGAACAACATATTTATTGGCAACTACGCGCGCATCGTCAAATCGGCGATGGCCGGTGCCAAAGCCGCCTGACCACTGAAGACCTACCATGATCGAACGCACACTTTTCAACAGCGACCACGATGCCTTTCGCGACAGCTTTCGACGCTTCATGGACAGGGAAATCGCCCCTTTCCATGCGCAGTGGGAAGAGCAGGGCTATGTGGACCGCGCCGTCTGGAACAAAGCCGGAGAGAACGGTTTTCTGTGCATGACAATGCCAGACACCTACGGGGGCGCGGGGGCCGACAAACTGTATTCGGTGGTGCAGATGGAAGAACTCAGCGGCGCTGGCTTCAGCGGGGTGGGTTATGGCCTGCACAGCGAGATCGTGG
>JANOCN010000438.1:0-1750 GCA_031412185.1 Betaproteobacteria bacterium
GCGCTACGGTCGCGGATGTCGCCCCGGATGACACGGGGCTTGCGGCCGGTGATGCGTTCCACCCGCGCCAGCGACTCCGGCTGGCTGTTGCAGAAGTTGTCGAACACGGTTACGTCCAGGCCCGCATGCAGCAGCTCTACGCAGGTGTGGCTGCCGATGTAGCCGGCACCGCCCGTCACAAAAATCATGAGGTTTGCTCCCGGCTCTGCATCCGTGGTGTATTCAAGGTAGGGGTCAGTCGCGTGGCAGATAGCCGGCCAGGATATCAACAATCCGAACTGCAGCGTTGCCGTCCCACAGATGCGGGCGGCGCCCCTTCTTGCCTTCGCCGCGCAGCACTTTTCGCGCCTCGGCCACTATTGCCGCCGGGTCGGTACCGGCCAGCACATTGGAGCCTTCTTCCACCGTAACCGGGCGCTCGGTGTTTTCGCGGATGGTCACACACGGCACACCCAGCGCGGTGGTTTCCTCCTGCATGCCACCGCTGTCGGTAAGCATCACGGCGGCGTCTTTCCACAAATTCAGGAACGCCATGTACGGCTGCGGGCCCACCAGGGTGATGTTGGGCCCCAGGTCCACACCAAACTTGGCCAGGTTGGCGCGGGTGCGCGGGTGCACCGGGAAGATCAGCGGCAGCTCGGCGGCAATCTCCGTTAACGCTGCGCCAATACGCGCCATCATCGCCGGGTCGTCTACGTTGCTTGGGCGGTGCAGGGTGACCACCCCATAACGCCCGCCATTGGCGCTATGGGTCGCCTTGAACGCACTGGTCTCAAAACCCGAGGTGTCCATGCGGGACAGCTTTTCGGCCTGGTACAACACGTTGTCCACCATCACATGGCCCACGTAATGCACGACAGCATCGGCTTTGCCTTCCCGCTTGAGGTGGGCTACACCGCTGGGCTCGGTCACAAAAAACCAGTCGGAGATGCTGTCGGTGACGAGCCGGTTGATTTCTTCAGGCATCGACATGTCGCCGCTGCGCAGGCCGGCTTCTACGTGCGCCACCGGTATCTTGAGCTTCTTGGCAACGATCGAGCAGGCCAGTGTGGAGTTGACGTCGCCCACCACCAGCACCGCGTCCGGCGGGTCGGTCTGGCACAGCTCTTCAAAGGCCGCCATGATCTTGCCGGTCTGCTGGGCATGGCTGCCGCCACCGGCCGCCATGAACACATCGGGCTGCGGTATGCCCAGCTCTTCGAAAAACACGTCGTTCATGTCCCGGTCGTAGTGCTGGCCGGTGTGGATGATCTTGAACGCCAGGCCGCCGTGCGCCTGCAACGCGCGCACGATGGGCGCGATCTTCATAAAGTTGGGCCGGGCACCGGCCACCAGATAGACAGATTTCATGGCGTCAGCCCGGCAGGTTGGCGTGCAGAAACGCCTTGCCCGCAGCATCCTTGCCCGACAGCAGCGGTGTCTCGCCGCGCGTCGGCCAGGAGATGGCGAGTGTGGCGTCGTTCCAGGCGATGCAGCCCTCGTGTTCGGGTGCGTAGTAGTCGGTGGTTTTGTACAGGAAGTCGGCCATGTCAGACAGCACCAGAAAACCATGCGCCAGCCCCGGTGGTACCCACAGTTGCCGCTTGTTGGTGGCAGAAAGTACTTCGCCCACCCACTGGCCAAACGTGGGTGAGTTGCGCCGGATGTCCACCGCCACGTCAAACACCTCGCCGGCCACCACCCGCACCAGCTTGCCCTGCGGCTGCACCGCCTGGTAATGCAGGCCGCGCAACACGTTGCGCGCCGAGCG
>JANOCN010000439.1:0-5718 GCA_031412185.1 Betaproteobacteria bacterium
GGCGCAACGGTGGTGTATACCGACCTGGACCCCCAAGCGGCCATAGCAGCGGCTACGGCGGTTGGTGCCGAGCTGGCTTTCGCTCTGGATGTAGGAACGCCGGATAACGTGTCCGACGGTGTCGCGCGTGTACTGGAGCGCTTCGGACGCATCGACATTCTGGTCAACAAC
The DNA here is from genome assembly GCA_031412185.1 of Betaproteobacteria bacterium. Classification (GTDB taxonomy): domain Bacteria; phylum Pseudomonadota; class Gammaproteobacteria; order Burkholderiales; family Burkholderiaceae_C; genus CAISIP01. The sequence goes on from JANOCN010000439.1 coordinate 172, forward strand.
GCGGGCATTGGCGTGGCCGCGGCCGAGCGCAAAACCATCGACCAGTTCAGCCTCGATGCCTGGGATGCGCTGCTCAAGGTCGACCTCACGGGGGTGTTTCTGATGAGCCGCGAGGTCTCGCGCGCCATGATTGCGCAAAAGAACGGCCGCATCATCAATATCGCGTCGGTGCTGGGCCTGGTACCAGCGCGGCTACAAAGCTCCTACATCGCTGCCAAGGCTGGCGTTGTCAATCTCACCAAAGCGATGGCACTTGAACTGGCACCACACGGTATCCTGGTGAATGCCGTGGCGCCCGGTTCGACCCAGACCCAGGGCTGGGAACAGTGGATTAAAGACGCTGGCAGCGAGGCGCAAGACCTGCATGCCCGGTTGATGTCGCACATACCGCTCGGGCGTCCCGGGACTACCCAGGAAATGGCCGATGCGGTGCTGTTTCTGGCGGCCCCCGAAAGTTCATATATCACCGGGCATGTGCTTACCGTAGACGGTGGCTGGACCGCCGGGTTCTCCAGAGATTTTTAGAGAGTTGCAGATCCCATGAACCATATGTCCACCGGCATCGCTGCCAAACAGTTGCCCGAGGGCCTGAAAGCTACCGAGCTGCTGCGGCTGTACGAGCAGATGCTGCTGCTGCGCCGTTTCGAGTTGGCGGCGCAGGTCGCCTGCCGCAAGGGTGAAACCCCGGGCTTTCTGCATTTGTACATTGGCCAGGAGGCCTCTGGTGTGGGTGTTTGTGCCCATTTGCGCAAGACCGACTGGATCACCAGCACGCACCGGGGCCACGGCCATGCATTGGCCAAAGGTATGTCTCCGAATACCCTGATGGCCGAGCTGTACGGCAAACGCGATGGTTGTTGTGGCGGGCGCGGTGGCACCATGCATTTGTACGACGCAGCGTGTGGCTTGTTCGGTACCAACGGACTGGTCGGCGGTGGCATTCCTTCGTCTGTCGGTGCGGGCTTGAGCGCGCGGGCGCGTGGTACCGACGATATTGGTGTAGCTTTTTTTGGCGATGGCGCCACCAACCATGCAGCGTTTCACGAGTCGCTCAACTTTGCTGGCGTACAGCACGCGCCGGTAATTTTTGTTTGCGAAAACAACCTCTATGCCACCGCTACCGCTTTGTCCAAAGCCACGTTGAACCCGGAGATCGCGAGCCGCGCTGCTGCTTATGGTATTGCAGGTGTGGCGGTGGACGGCAACGACCTGGTAGCGGTATGGCAGGTGATGCAAGAGGCAACGGAGCGTGCGCGGTCAGGCCAGGGCCCCACGTTGCTGGAGGTAAAAACCTACCGTGTGGTTGCCCACCACGAGGGCGATTCCGTGGTCGGGGGTTACCGCAGCCAGGCCGAGGTCGACGCCTGGGCCAAGCGCGACCCGATACGCCTGCTGCGTGACGACTGGTTGCTCGAGTTGGGCTTGGCCAGCCAGCAGCAGCTCGACGAGATCGAGGCGCGTGTTAAAGCCCAAGTGGCCGACGCGGTTGCTTTTGCACGTAACTCGCCCGAGCCCGACCCAGCCACGGTGGACCAGCACATTTACGCTGACCCGATCAATCCGCCGGCAGCACTGGCTGCCACTGCTCCGAGTGCCATCACGGTCAACACCAGCTGGCTGGACGCGGTGCGTGATGGACTGGCCGAAGAAATGCGTCGTGACCCACTGATCCTTTACTTCGGTGAAGGTACGGGTGAGCGCGGTGGCACTTTTGCCCATACCAAGAACCTGTTCCAGGAATTTGGTGCCAACCGGATGATCGACACGCCGATCTCGGAGCTGGGTTTCACGGGTGCGAGCCTCGGGGCTGCCGCCACCGGAGTGCGCTGTGTGGCTGACCTGATGTTCGCCGACTTCCTGTTTGAAGCCGCCGGCCAGATCGTGTTGCAGGCAGCCAAGTTGCGTTACATGAGCAACGGCCAGATGCACGCTCCGATGGTGATCCGTGTAGGTGCCGGTGCAGTGCGTTCAGCCGGGCCGCACCACAGCGGCATGTACCACCCGGTGTGGGCGCATGTTCCGGGCCTTATTGTCTGCGTGCCGTCTACCCCGGCCGACGCTAAAGGCCTGATGAAAACCGCCCTGCGCGCGGGTGACCCGGTGCTGATGCTGGAGCCCAAGGCGCTGTTTGCCACCAAGGGTGAGGTGCCCACGGGCGACCATCTGGTTCCGTTTGGTTTGGCACGCATCGCACGCGCTGGTAGCGACCTGACGATTGCTGCAGCCGGCCAGATTGTCCATCTGGCATTGCAGGCTGCCGAATCGCTGCAGGCGCAGGGTGTGTCGGTGGAGGTGATCGACCTGCGCACCATCCAGCCGCTGGATGTGGATACGGTTGCCCAAAGCGTCAAGAAAACCGGGCGTTTGCTGGTGGCCGACGAAGGCTGGGCTATGTGTGGCGTCGGGGCCGAATTGGGCCAGGCCATGAACGAGCTCGCCTTCGATTACCTGGACGCCCCGGTGGCCAGGTTACACACCGACGCCATGTCGCATCCGTTTGCGCCTGCACTCGAGCGCGCCATGCTGATCAACGTGGACAGCATCATTGCGGCGAGCCAGCAGGTGTTGGCCGGTGAGGCGCGGCCACCCCGTCGGCCACGCAGCGGTCTGATGCGTCCGGCAATGACCGCAACCGCTGTGCCTGCCATTACCACCGTAACCACCGTTGCTGCAGCTCCAGCTCTCGCCGCGTCCGCCGTGCCCGCCAATTTGCCTGCGCCTGCCAGTACTCCAGGACCGACCATCCCCGGTGAACCGCTGATGATGCCGTTCGGCGACCTGACCGTCAGCGAGGGCAAGCTGATTCGCTGGCTCAAGAAGGTCGGTGATGCTGTGAGTGCGGGTGAAGTGGTGGTCGAAATCGAAACCGACAAGGCAGTGGTGGAGGTCGAGGCACCGTGTGCTGGCACCATCGCGCAACTGCTTGAGGAGGAAGGCAATACAGTCAAGATGGGGCAGCAGATCGCGGTCATTACACCGGCGACAGACTGACGACTATGGCCAGTGCATCACCAACCCTATCTTCAGCCATGGGTCGCCGCTTTGCCAGCCCCTTGTCGCGGGCAATCGCGCAGCGGGAAGGGCTGGACCTGTCCGGTCTGAGTGGCTCGGGACCGCGAGGTCGCATCGTCAAGGCGGACGTGCTGGCTGCCCTGCAAAAGCCCGTAGCGGAGTCGACTTCGCTTTCGATGGAGCCGGCGGATGGTCCACCGTTCGATGCCATTCCAAACGGTATCGGGCGCAAATTGCTGGCACGCAGACTCACCGAGTCCAAGCAGCAGGCGCCCCATTTCTATGTGCGTGTCGACTGCAATGTGGACGCGGCGCTGCGGTTGCGCACAACTGCGAAGGCCGGCAGCCCCAAGCTGTCGATCAACGATTTCGTCATCCACGCCGCCGCGCGGGCGCTCAGAGCGGTGCCTGGGGTGAATGCCTCGTTCACTGCGCCAGCCATCCACCGTTACCGGCCGGTCAACATCGCGATCGCCGTTGCCCTGGATGACGGCCTGTTGACACCGGTGATCCATGACGCGGACACGTTGAGCGTAGCCCAGATTGCCGTGGCGGTAAAAGACCTGTCAATGCGCGCTCGAACCGGAACTCTGGGACCGGCCGCTTCCAAAGGCGGCACGTTCTCCATCTCCAACCTGGGCGCGTACGGTGTGCGCGAATTCGCGGCGGTGATCAATCCGCCCCAGGCTGCCATATTGGCGGTGGGTGCTGCAGAGCCGCGGGCGGTTGTCCTGGACGGGCAACTGGCTGTGGCCACCATGGTGACCGTCACCCTGTCGGCAGACCACCGCGTGATTGACGGCGCTCTGGCTGCGCAATGGCTGGCGGCGTTCAAGCAGCATGTGGAGAATCCGCAGGCGAACGACGTCTGGAAGTCGTCCCTGCATGCGCCCTGAGATTCCCGTATTGACGCGGCGCTGGTGGCTTCGTAGTATGGGGCGGCACTGTGCGGCATCTGCATCCGGTAATGCAATAAGAAAAAGAAGTCAGTCGAAGTTTGGCGGAATTTTTCAACCTATCAGGAGACATCATCATGCGAGTCCGACTATTTGTTTCAAGTTTGTTAGCTGTCCTGGCGCTGTCGCTTTCGGGCGGCGTGGTAGCCAAGACGATTCTCAAGTTCTCGATCGGAGCCCCGGACGGGCAGGGCGGCGAGATTCTTGGCATGAAGGCGCTGAAGGAGTATGTGGAGTTCAAGAGTGGTGGCGAGATCGAAGTGCGGCTTTTCTTCAACACGTTCGGCGGCTCGTTGCAGGTGACCGAACAGGTGAAGAACGGCACCTTGGAGATGGCGCTGACCGACGACTCGGTGCTAGGCAGTTTCCACAAACCAATGCAGATTTTCCAGATCCCCTACCTGTTTGCTTCGTCGCCAGTGGCATGGGAATTCATGAAGAGCCCGTTCGTGCGCGAGATGATCTAGGACATGCGCAAGGCCACCGGTATCCGAACGCTGGCCCTGTCTGAGAACGGGTTCCGCAACCTGACCAACAATAGCCGGGAGGTCAAAGGGCCGGATGACATGAAAGGCCTGAAGATGCGCACAATGCAGTCGCAGGTGTACGTGAACTTCATGAAATCCATGGGCGCGGCGGCTACCCCGATTGCCTATCCCGAGCTCATCACCTCGCTGAAGCAGAACGTGGTGGACGGGCAGGAAAACGCCGCCGCAACGATCTGGGACGGCAAGTTGTATGAGGTGCAGAAGTTCATGTCGGTCAACGAACACATCTATGGTCTGCACTTCATCATCATCAACGACAAGGTTTTCCAGGGACTCAGCCCGGACATGCGCCAGATATTGATGGACGGTGCCTCGGTGCACGCCGAGGTTGCCAACTCACGCAAGTCCATGGACAGCCTGCAGTCGATCCAGAAGATTCGCGAGAAAGGCACCAAAGTCTATGTGAACTCGCCCACTGAAAAAGAAGCCTTCAAGAAGGCAACGCAGGAGCCGGTGATCGAATTCATCGCGTCGCAGGTGGGACGTCCTGTGGTAGACAAGCTGTTGAATGCGGTCAGGGACGTAACCAAGAACTCCTACGCCAATTGACCCAGTGCAGTACTGCAGGTGCCTGGCCGGCTGCCCAGCATGCCAGGCACCTTGGCAGGGTATGTTTCCAGGACATTTGATGCAATTGATTCACCGTATCGGAAGACGGGTCGGCAATTTCTCGGACCACGTGATTGGCTGGTTGTTATTGGCCAGTGTGCTGCTCAACGTGACACAGGTTTTCACCCGCTATGCGTTGAACGCCCCGCTGTTCTGGACCGAAGAGATGATTCGTTATGCAACCGTGTGGCTTACGTTCGCCGGTGCCGCAGCTGCCAGCTTGTATGGCGACCACATGGACATGAACCTGTTGCTAGGTGTGCGCAACCCGCGTTTTCAGGCCTGGCACCAGGCGTTTCTTCAGTTGCTGGTATTCGTGTTCAGCGTGCTGATCGTCTGGCAGGGCACGATTTTCTGCGTGCTCAATGGGCAGCAGACCGCACCTGCCACCGGCTTGCCAATGCTTGCGGTATACGGGTCCA
>JANOCN010000440.1:0-2602 GCA_031412185.1 Betaproteobacteria bacterium
GGTGCAGCCACAACTCGACTTCAGTTTTGTGGAGGGCCTGCGGGCCCTGATGCGCCAGGACCCGGACATCATCATGGTGGGGGAAATTCGCGATCTGCAGACCGCAGAGATGGCGGTGCAGGCGGCACTCACCGGGCATCTGGTGTTCTCTACCTTGCACACCAATGACGCGCCGTCGGCGGTGACGCGGCTGCTGGAGCTGGGCATCCCTTCGTACCTGATCAATGCGACCTTGCTCGGTGTGCTGGCGCAGCGGCTGGTGCGTACCCTGTGCAAACACTGCAAAACGCGCGACAACGACGCGACCCGGGAGGCTCTGGGCGAAGCAGTCAAGCCGTGGCAGATAAATGGTGGCTACCGCCCGTTCAAACCGGTCGGTTGTGTCGAATGCCGCATGACCGGTTTCCAGGGGCGTATGGGTCTGTACGAACTGCTCGTGGTGACTGTAGCCTTCAAGGAAACCGTGGGCCGCGAGCCCAACCTGGATGCCCTGCGACGGCAGGCCGTGCAGGACGGCATGCGCCCGTTGCGGCTGGCCGGGGCGCTGCGGGTGGCCGAGGGCGTAACCGTGATGGCCGAGGTGCTGACTTCAACGCCGCCGCTGGTTTGAACCGGCGTTGCTTGCGGCAGTCCGTGCTTCTGCAACCGGTGGATATAGGTGAAATCCACATGGTGAGGTAACCAAATTACCATGCACAATCGGGCAGGAAAAACCGTACTAGGAGTGAGTCAATGGGTATCAAGAGTCAAAAAGACTTCTTCTCCGGCCTGATGTTCATGGCTGTGGGAATTGCCTTTGCGTGGGGCGCAACGAGCTACAAGATAGGCGACGGAGCGCGTATGGGGCCGGGCTATTTCCCGTTGCTGCTGGGCGTGCTGATGGCAATTCTGGGGGCGGTTATCACGTTTCAGGCGATGGTGGTCGAAACCGAAGATGGCGACAAGATCGGCGCTTGGGCCTGGAAGCCACTGCTCTTCATCATCCTTGCCAATCTGGTGTTCGGCGCTTTGCTGGGTGGCTTGCCAAGCATCAAGCTGCCAGCGTTTGGCCTGATCGTAGGTATCTACGCGCTGACGTTCATCGCTGCGATGGCAGGCGAAGAGTTCAAGGCCAAGGAAGTCCTGGTGCTGGCAACGGCGCTTGCAATCCTGAGTTATCTCGCCTTCATTGTGCTGCTCAAGCTGCAGTTTCCGGTGTGGCCCGCTTTCATCACCGGTTAAGGACTACAGATGGACCTGATTGCAAATCTTTCCCTGGGTTTTGGCGTGGCGTTCACGCCGATCAACCTGATGTACTGCTTTATTGGCTGTCTGCTTGGCACCATGATCGGCGTATTGCCCGGCATCGGGCCGCTGGCAACCATTGCCATGTTGTTGCCGGCAACCTATGCCTTGCCCCCGGTATCGGCGCTGATCATGCTGTCTGGCATTTATTACGGTGCCCAGTACGGCGGCTCCACCACCGCGATTCTGGTGAATCTTCCGGGAGAAGCGTCGTCTGTCGTCACGATTATTGACGGCCACCAGATGGCGCGCAAAGGGCGAGCGGGGCCGGCTTTGGCGGCTGCCGGTCTTGGCTCGTTTTTTGCAGGTTGTGTGGGCACTCTGGTGTTGGCTGCTTTTGCGGTTCCGCTCACCGAAGTGGCGTTCAAATTCGGGCCCGCGGAGTACTTTTCGCTGATGGTGTTAGGCTTGATCGGCGCGGTGGTTCTGGCCTCAGGCTCTCTGCTCAAAGCGGTGGGCATGATATTGCTTGGCCTGCTCCTGGGGTTGATTGGCACCGACGTAAATTCAGGCGTGGCGCGTTTCAGCTTCGACATACCGGAGTTGACCGATGGCATCGGATTCATTGTGATCGCCATGGGTGTTTTCGGCTACGGAGAAATCATCAGCAACCTGGGCAAGCACGAGAGCGAACGGCAGGTTTTCACGGCCGGTGTCACAGGGTTGATGCCCACCAAGGAAGACTTCAAACGTATGACGCCGGCGGTTCTTCGGGGCACGGCACTGGGCTCTGCCCTGGGTATTTTGCCGGGCGGGGGCGCACTCATGGCCGCCTTTGCCGCCTATACCATCGAGAAAAAAACCAAACTGCAGCCCGGCGAAGTGCCATTCGGCCAAGGCAACATCCGTGGTGTTGCGGCACCCGAATCTGCCAACAATGCGGCTTCACAAACCTCGTTCATACCCCTGCTTACGCTGGGCATTCCGCCAAACGCGGTGATGGCCCTTATGGTGGGTGCGATGACCATCCACAACATCCAGCCCGGCCCGCAGGTAATGACCAGCAACCCGCAGTTGTTCTGGGGCCTGATCGCGTCCATGTGGATTGGCAATGCGATGTTGATCATCCTGAATTTGCCGTTGATCGGCATCTGGATCAAACTGCTGTCGGTGCCGTACCGCTGGTTGTTCCCCGCTATCGTGCTGTTTTGTGCCATCGGTGTGTATTCGACCAACAACAATACCTTCGATATCTGGATGGTGGCGATATTCGGCGTAATCGGTTACATGTTTATAAAGCTCGGTGCCGAGCCCGCGCCCTTGTTGCTGGGTTTCATCCTGGGTCCGATGATGGAAGAAAACCTGCGCCGCGCGCTGC
>JANOCN010000441.1:0-2897 GCA_031412185.1 Betaproteobacteria bacterium
CTTGAAAGTCAGCGGGCTGACCGTACCGGGCTGGGCGCAGGACATCAGCTTTGAAGTTCGCTCCGGCGAGATTCTGGGCTTTGCCGGTTTGGTCGGTTCCGGGCGCACTGAGCTGTTCGAAGGGCTGCTGGGCCTGCGCCCGCGCAGTGCCGGGCAGATCGAGTTGCAGGGCCGGGTGGTGGACATCCGCGACCCGCGCACAGCCGTGCAGCACGGCCTGACCTACCTCAGTGAAGACCGCAAAGGCAAAGGCCTGCATGTAAATTTCGGCTTGCACCAGAACCTCACCCTCATGGCGCTGGAGCGTTATGCCCAGCCCTGGCTCAAGGAGCGCGACGAAATGCGCGCGCTGCAAGCGGCGGTGGACGAATTCGGTATTCGCACCGGCACCCTGCACAACCGCGCCTCATCGCTGTCCGGGGGCAACCAGCAAAAGCTGGCCCTGGCCAAGGTGATGCACCCCAACCCCAGCGTCGTGGTGCTGGATGAGCCCACGCGCGGCGTGGATGTAGGGGCCAAGAGCGACATCTATCTGCTGGTCCAGCGCCTTGCGCGCAATGGCCTGGCGGTAATCATTATTTCGAGCGAACTGGTCGAGCTGATCGGCCTGTGCCACCGGGTTGCGGTGATGCGCGCGGGCCGCTTGCAGACCGTGCTGGATGCCGACCAATTGACCGAAGAGGAGCTGATTGCCCATGCCACCGGAACCCATTAAAGCGGCCGCGGCCGCCGACGGCACGCGCCAGGGCGCTGCAGGCACCACCAGCCGCTGGCTCGGCCATCTGCAGGCAGTCGGTCCGGTCCTCGGCCTGCTGCTGCTGTGTGTTGCCGGTACTTTGCTCAACGGCGAGTTTGCCACGCTGGACAATGCGATGAACGTGCTCACGCGTACGGCATTCATCGGCATCATCGCGGTGGGAATGTGTTTCGTGATCGTCTCCGGGGGCATCGACCTGTCGGTCGGCTCCATGGCGGCCTTGATCGCCGGCTGCGTGATCATGTTCATGAACACCCTGGCACCGCAGTTGTCGTCGCCGGTACTGACAGTGGTGCTGGGCATGCTGCTCGCGGTGGTGCTGGGTGCCGCGTTTGGTCTGGCGCACGGCCTGCTGATCACCAAGGGGCGCATCGAGCCCTTCATCGTAACCCTGGGAACGCTGGGCATCTTTCGCGCCTACCTTACCTATTTCTCGAACGGTGGCGCGCTGACGCTGGACAACGACCTGGCCGACGTCTACAGCCCGGTGTATTACGCCAGCCTGCTGGGTATTCCGGTACCGGTATGGATATTTTTGCTGGTGGCGCTGGTGGGCGGCGTCATCCTGAACCGCACCGCTTTCGGGCGCTACGTGCAGGCCATCGGTTCGAACGAGCAGGTGGCGCGCTACGCCGCTGTCGACGTGGACCGCATCAAGATACTCACCTACGTGTTGCTCGGCGTGTGTGTCGGCATCGCCACCTTGCTGTATGTGCCGCGCCTGGGTTCGGCCACGCCAACCACCGGCCTGCTGTGGGAGCTGGAAGCGATTGCCTCCGTCATTGTGGGTGGCACTGCGCTCAAGGGTGGTGCGGGCAGCATCACCGGCACGGTCATAGGCGCGATTTTGCTGTCGGTGATCAGCAACATCCTGAACCTCACGAGCATCATCAGCGTGTACCTGAATGCCGCCGTGCAAGGCTTCGTCATCATCATCGTTGCCTTTTCGCAAAGGAGCCGACGGTGACCCGGCTACCTACCACGTTCCCCGGGCAGCACTGTGCTGCCTTCCCTACCGGGCAGCACCCCGCTGCCTCTATCCACCCCAGTACCAGGAGACATTTCCCATGAAATCCTTTACCCGCCGAATGGCGCTTGGCGCCGTTGCTCTGGCCGCATTGGCCAGCCTGCCCGCTTATGCGCAGAAGAAAGAAAACGTCGTGTTGGGCGTCGCCATTCCGGCCGCAACCCACGGCTTTACCGGTGGCATCGTATTCTGGGCCAACCAGGCCAAGAAAGACCTCGAGAAAGCCAATCCCAACCTCAAGGTGATCGTCAAGACCGCCGCCAATGCCGGTGAGCAGGCCAACCAGCTGCAGGATTTGCAGACCGTCAACAAGATCAACGCACTGGTGATCTTTCCGTTCGAATCTGCATCGCTGACCAAACCGGTGGCGCAGATCAAAAGCAAAGGCATCTACGTGACCGTGGTCGACCGTGGGCTTACCGATACCAGCGCACAGGACGCTTATATTTCGGGCGACAACACCGCCTTTGGCAAGATTCCCGGCGAATACCTGGTGAAGGCCATGAACGGCAAGGGCAACATCGTGGCCATGCGCGGCATTGCAACCACGCTGGACAACGAACGCATGGACGCCTTCAACGCCGCCATCAAGGGCAGCCCAGGCATCAAGCTGCTGGACGCCAAATACGCCAACTGGAACCGCGATGATGCGTTCAAGGTGATGCAGGACTACCTGACCCGTTTCAAGGAAATCGACGCGGTCTGGGCGGCTGACGACGACATGGCGGTGGGCGTGCTCAAAGCCATCGACGAAGCCAAACGCAAGGATATCAAGATCGTCTTCGGCGGCGCAGGTGCCAAGGGCATGATCAAGACGCTGATGGATGGCAAGGACCCACGTATCGTGGCCAACGTGTCGTATTCGCCCAAGTTCATGTACGACGCGATCAAACTCACGGCCGAGGCGCGCCTGAAGGGTGAAAAACTGCCACCGACCTACATCATCCCGTCGGTGTTGATCACGAAAGACAACGCCAAGCAGTTCTATTTCCCCGATTCGCCGTTCTGAGCGGCAGGCAAGGCGCAACCATGGCACGGCCCATTACTCTGTTCACCGGCCAGTGGGCCGATCTTCCGCTGCGCGAGCTGGCGCCGCTGGCCAAAAGCATGGGC
>JANOCN010000442.1:0-4735 GCA_031412185.1 Betaproteobacteria bacterium
AGATCATCAAAGGCATGTATCTGTGCAAAGCAGGAGCCAGCTTGCCGCAAGGCAGTAACGGGGCAGCGGTGCCCAGCGTGCAATTGCTGGGCTCGGGCACCATCCTGCGCGAAGCCATCGCCGCCCAGGAGCTGCTGCAGAGCGACTGGGGTATCACTTCGGACGTATGGAGCTGCCCAAGCTTCAACGAACTCACGCGCGAAGGCCAGGACTGCGAACGCTTCAATCTGCTGCATCCGGAACTTGCGCCGCGGGTACCATTTGTGACCACGCAACTGGGCGGTCGTGCTGGTCCGGTAGTCGCTTCAACCGACTATATGAAAGCGTATGGCGAACAGATCCGGCCGTTTCTTCCGAAGGGCCGTAATTACAAGGTTCTGGGTACGGACGGGTTCGGGCGCAGCGACTTCCGCAGCAAACTGCGCGAACACTTTGAGGTCAATCGCCACTACATCGTTGTTGCCGCACTCAAGGCGCTGAGCGAGGACGGCAACGTGCCGGTGGCCAAGGTCACGCAGGCGATCCGGCAATACGGCATCAATGCCGACAAAATCAATCCTTTGTACGCCTGAGGCCGATCAAGCACACTAGCTGACAGCAACCCGGGCCAGCCACCGCACCGGACCTGATCGACACTGAATCTGGAGACTACAAAATGGCGTTGATGGAAATACGCGTTCCCGACATTGGAGATTTCGACGAAGTGACAGTGATTGAGCTTCTGGTCAAACCAGGGGAATTGGTCAAGGCCGAGCAGTCTTTGATCACTGTCGAATCGGACAAGGCATCGATGGAGATTCCGTCGAGCCACGCTGGAGTGGTGAAGGAGGTAAGCGTCAAGCTCGGCGACAAAGTCAAACAGGGGTCTATGCTGCTGGTGCTGGACATTGCTGATGTTGCGGCATCACCTGTTGTCACGCCAAGCGCCCCTGCTACACCGGCTACACATGCCGCTCCCGCCGCTGGTACAGCTATCGCTCCAGTATTGGCACCGACACCGGCTGCGGCTGCGCCCGTCACCGCAGCGGTGCCTGCTGTCGGCAACACTACACAGGTTGTGGTACCGGACATCGGCGACGTAAGGGACGTTACCGTCATCGAAGTCATGGTTAAAGTCGGGGATACGATCAAGCTGGAGCAATCGCTTGTGACGGTGGAGTCTGACAAGGCGTCTATGGAGATACCGTCGAGTGCAGCCGGCGTGATCCGTGAACTCAAGGTGAACCTTGGTGACAAGGTCAACGTCGGCGACCTGTTGGTGGTGCTGGAAACCGCGTCGCCCACCTCCAGTCCAGCGCAAGCGGGACTGCCTGCGCCTGCCCCTGCCGCCGTGGCTGCGGCATCGGCCGCCGTGGCGCTCATAGCCGACGCCGGGCCGGGCGCCCCAGCGCCTACGGGCGCACCCTTGCCACCACACGAGCCAGCTGTTGCAGCACAGGCCCACTTGCCGCACGCATCGCCATCGGTCCGAAAGTTCGCCCGCGAGCTGGGTGTTCCACTGGCCGAAGTCAAGGGAAGCGGCCTCAAAGGCCGTATCACCGAGAGTGATGTGCAGGTGTTCACGCGTGCGGTCATGGCGGGAAGCAGTCAAACTGCGGCTTCGGCCGCGAATGCCAAGTCGGCTGCGCCGGGTGCCGCTGCTGCCACCGATGGGGCCGGGCTCGGCTTGATTGCCTGGCCGAAGATTGATTTCACCAAGTTTGGTGCAGTTGAGCGCAAGGACATGTCGCGCATCAAGAAAATCACTGGTGCCAATCTGCATCGCAACTGGGTCATGATTCCGCACGTGACCAACCACGACGATGCCGACATCACCGATCTGGAGGCGTTTCGCGTATCCACCAACAAGGAGAACGAAAAGGCCGGCGTCAAGGTGACCATGCTGGCGTTTCTGATCAAGGCCTGTGTGGCGGGTCTGCGCAAGTTTCCCGAGTTCAATGCCTCCATCGACGGCGACCAGCTGGTGCTCAAGCAGTACTACCACATTGGTTTCGCGGCCGACACGCCCAACGGCTTGATGGTTCCCGTGATCAGGGACGCCGACAAGAAGGGCATCATGCAGATTTCGCAGGAGATGGGCGAGCTGGCGAAAAAGGCCCGTGACGGCAAACTCAGCCCGGGCGAAATGTCAGGTGCGTGCTTTACGATTTCATCATTGGGTGGCATTGGGGGGCGCTACTTTACGCCGATCATCAATGCACCTGAAGTAGCGATTCTGGGCGTTTGCAAGTCCACCACCGAACCGGTGTGGAATGGTACGGCGTTTGTTCCCAGGCTGATGTTGCCGCTCTCCTTGAGCTGGGACCACCGCGTCATTGATGGTGCTGCGGCGGCCCGCTTCAACGTTTTTCTGGCACAGATACTGGGCGATTTCCGCCGGGTGCTGCTGTAGTCCGGCCAGAACGCAAAAATCCGGGACAAGAGGGAAACTCTCATGGCGCATATTGAAGTCAAGGTACCCGACATCGGGGACTTTGCGGAAGTCACGGTTATTGAACTGTTGGTGAAGGTGGGCGACACGCTGGCGGTTGACCAGTCGCTGATTACTGTAGAGAGCGACAAGGCCTCGATGGAGATACCGGCGTCGCACGCGGGCGTTGTGAAAGAACTCGCAGTAAAGATTGGTGACAAGGTGAAGCAAGGGTCGGTGGTGCTGCTACTGGAAGCCGCCGTGGCGTCTGACGCGGCTCCACCAGCGGCATCGGCTGCGACCCACGCGGGGGCAGACCCGGCGGCACCGGTGCCGTCGCCCGTGGCCGCTCCGGCCATAACAACGGTTGCCACGTCTGCCGTTTCGCCGTTCCAGGGCAGTGCCGATCTAACTTGTGACGTGTTGGTGTTGGGCGCCGGCCCTGGCGGTTATTCGGCTGCTTTTCGTGCTGCCGACCTGGGTCTGAAAGTGGTGCTGGTGGAGCGTTACGCCACGCTCGGCGGGGTCTGCCTGAATGTGGGATGTATTCCTTCTAAAGCACTTCTGCACGTGGCCGCTGTCATGGACGAAGTCAAACACTTTGCCGCTTTAGGCGTCAGTTTTGCGGCACCGGTGGTAGACATCGACAAGCTGCGTGGCCACAAAGAAAAGGTGATCGGCAAACTCACCGGCGGGCTGGCCGCCATGGCCAATATGCGCAAGGTGACGGTGGTGCGCGGCCACGGAGCCTTTGTCGGACCCAACCACGTGCAGGTGGATGAGACGGGTGGTACTGGCCAGGCCAGGTCTGGAAAGAGCCAGACTATCAGCTTCGCCAGGTGCATCATCGCCGCGGGTTCTCAGGCAGTAAGGCTACCCTTTATGCCCGACGACCCGCGTGTGGTGGACTCTACCGGAGCGCTGGGGCTGGCAGCAGTTCCCAAGCGCATGCTGATCCTGGGTGGTGGCATCATCGGGCTGGAAATGGGTACCGTCTACAGTACCTTGGGTGCGCGCCTGGACGTGGTTGAAATGCTCGACGGTCTAATGCAGGGTGTCGACCGCGATCTGGTGAAGGTTTGGCAGAAGCTGAATGCGCCGCGGTTCGACAACATCATGCTCAAAACCAAAACTGTCGGGGCCAAGGCAACTGCAGCAGGTATCGAAGTCACTTTTGCGCCGGCCCAGGAAGGCGGTGCAACTCCAGCACCACAGACTTATGACCTGGTTTTGCAGGCGGTCGGCCGGTCCCCCAATGGCAATACAATCGGTGCCGGCCGGGCCGGGGTTGCGCTCACGGATCGTGGTTTCGTCAGTGTGGACATACAGATGCGGACCAATGTGCCACACATCTTCGCCATTGGCGACATCGTCGGGCAACCGATGCTGGCGCACAAAGCGGTGCACGAAGCGCATGTAGCGGCTGAGGTCATTGCGGGCGAATTGCTGGGCGACAAGGCGCTGGCAAGTGCCGCGTTCAACGCGCGCGTCATTCCCAGTGTGGCCTACACCGACCCGGAGGTGGCCTGGGTCGGCCTGACGGAAGACCAGGCCAAAGCGCAGGGCATCAAGGTGAAAAAGGGCCTGTTTCCCTGGACCGCCTCTGGTCGCGCTATCGCCAATGGGCGGGACGAAGGTTTTACCAAACTTCTGTTCGATGACTCAGCCGATGCACACGGCCATGGCAAGATTCTGGGCGGTGGTATTGTTGGCACCCATGCGGGCGACATGATCGGCGAGATTGCACTGGCCATAGAGATGGGGGCCGACGCGGTGGATATCGGCAAGACCATCCACCCGCATCCGACGCTCGGCGAGAGTATCGGCTTGGCGGCGGAAGTGGCGCACGGTAGCTGCACCGATCTGCCACCAACCAGACGGCAAGTATGAGCTTAAAGCCCGCTGCGAGCGGAAAATCAGACAGCTACCGGTCGGTTCTTTCGGGCGAGCCGGGTTCGGCAAGCCCGCGCACAGAGCGCCCGAAAAAGAAGGCCGAAGCAGACAGCACCAAACGACGCCCCTCGCTCTTGCGGCGTATTTTGCGTAAACGGCCGGTCCCGTTGGATGCGCTGCCCCACGCCACATTCAGTCAGACGTCGATGGGAGTGCGGTCGCTCGTGGTGGCGGGCAATGGCGCACCCACCGTAGTGTTCGAGGCAGGGCTTGGTCACGGGAAACGGACCTGGGCGCCGGTATTCAATGCGGTCAGTGCAGTAACACGTGCCGTCGCTTACGACCGTGCCGGTTATGGCCAAAGCGAGGCATCCGGACAGTCGCGCGATGGCCTCCAGATTGTTCTGGAACTGCGTGCAATGCTGCAAACCC
>JANOCN010000443.1:0-4135 GCA_031412185.1 Betaproteobacteria bacterium
GCTGAGTCCGGCCACGTAGAAGTACTTCGAGAAGATCAGCACCAGCAATACGGCGATCGCCCCCACCACCACTTTGCGCGGATACGGTGCCGCCATGGCCTTGCGCGTGCGTGCGGCTCCCCCGCCCGTGGCTGGTTGCGCCGCATACCAGCGGCTCACCTGCAACAGCAGGACCATGCCCAACAAGGCCGCCAGGCCGAACCAGGCGATGCTGCGCTGACCAAAGGGCACGATGACGGCCGCCGCGATCAGCGGCCCGATGGCGGTGCCCATGTTGCCACCAACCTGGAACACCGATTGCGCCAGCCCGTGCTGTCCGCCAGAGGCGAGACGCGCGATGCGGGAAGACTCCGGGTGGAAGATGGCAGAGCCCATGCCCACGAGGGCCGCCGCCAGCAGCACGGTGCCGAAGTTAGGTGCAAAGGCCAGCAGCAGCAGCCCGCACAACGTAGATGCCATGCCGCAGGGCAGCGAATACGGCATCGGCCGCTTGTCGGTGTAGAGACCGATCAGCGGCTGCAGCAGCGAGGCCGTGAGCTGGAAGGTCAACGTGATGAGTCCGATCTGGGCGAAGCTCAGGTGGAAGTCTCCCTTGAGGATCGGATACATCGCCAGGATCAGCGACTGCATCATGTCGTTGATCATGTGCGAGGTGCTGAGGGCACCCAGCACGCCAAAGGAGGTTTTCGGGCGCGCGGCCGGCGTAGACGAAAGGGTGGCGGTGGAAGGTGGCATGGTTGCCGAGATTATCCGACCGGGCACGCACCTGCCAGTACACCCGCCCCCTGGCCGATCATCCTATAATTTTTTGATGACTAAAGCCTTTCACCCCTGCACTGTTCGCGCGCGCCTGTTGCTGGCGCTTGCCGGTCTTCTGGCCTTTGCCCAGCTTGCCGCCAGCGAAGAGGTGCCGTTCATCACCTCACCCGACAATGTCACGCTGGAAATGTTGAACATGGCCGGCGTGAAGCGGGGAGACCACGTTGTCGATCTCGGGTCGGGCGATGGCCGCATCGTGATCCTGGCGGCCAAGCGGTTCGGGGCCACTGGCCTGGGCGTGGAGATCGACCCGTCACTGGTGCGCCTGAGCAAAGCGCACGCGCAGGCTGCGGGTGTTGCGCAACGCGCAGAGTTTCGCGAGCAGGACCTGTTCAAGACCGATCTCTCGGGCGCAACGGTGATCACCATGTACCTGCTGCCGGAGGTGAATCTGCAGCTCCGCCCCGGTCTGCTCGCACTGAAGCCCGGAACCCGTTTGGTGTCGCACGACTGGGATATGGGCGACTGGAGTCCGGATCGCACGAGCGTGCTGCCAGTGCCGGACAAGAGTGTCGGCAAGGAAAAATCGAGCAAGGTGCATCTGTGGGTCGTACCCGCACGCGTGCAAGGTGTGTGGTGTGGCACCGGCAGCCATTCTGGTGCATCGCTGCGTCTTGCGCAGAAATACCAGGTCGTCGATGGTGTGCTGGATTGGGGCAAACGCAGCCGCGCCTTCGTGGGTCAGACAACCGGCAACGAGATACGCGCGGTCGCTGGCCGACGCGGCGAGTTACTGCTGACAGCCCAGGGCGACAACGCGTTACTCGTTGGCGCATCACGCGCCGAGCTGGCTCTGCCACCCAAGCTGACTTTCAGGCGGGCGACTGGAAATAACTGTAGCTGATTACCGAAACGCCGGAGGCACCGGCGTGGCCCTATCGGCAGGTATAGCCGGTACCCGAGCGGCATCTTGAGGCGTCGGCGGGTGCTGCGCACCGTGAGCGTCGCCATCGTCCTGCTCCCCCAGAAAACCACCACTCTGGTGCGCCCACAGCCGTGCGTACAGGCCGCCCCGCGCGAGCAGGCTGCGGTGGTCGCCCTGCTCGACGATACGGCCCTTGTCGATCACGACCAGCCGGTCCATCGCGGCGATGGTCGACAACCGGTGGGCGATAGCCACCACAGTCTTGCCCTCCATCAGCCGGTACAGGCTGGCCTGGATCGCGGCTTCGACCTCGCTGTCCAGTGCGCTGGTGGCCTCGTCGAGCAGCAGGATGGGGGCGTCCTTGAGCATCACGCGGGCAATCGCGATACGCTGGCGCTGCCCACCAGACAGCTTGACACCGCGCTCGCCGACGTGCGCGTCATAACCGGTTCGGCCCTTCGGGTCGGTCAGCCCCTGGATGAAATCATCGGCTTCGGCACGCATGGCGGCGGCCAGCATCTGTGCGTCGGTGGCGTCGGGCCGACCGTAAAGTATGTTGTCGCGCACCGACCGGTGCAGCAGCGACGTGTCCTGTGTGACCATGCCGATCTGTGCACGCAGGCTGTCCTGCGTCACGCGTGCGATGTCCTGCCCGTCGACCAGGATGCGGCCCGACGCGACATCGTGAAAACGCAGCAGCAGGTTTACCACCGTGCTTTTGCCCGCGCCCGAGCGCCCGACGATGCCGATCTTCTCGCCTGGGCGTACATGCAGCGAGAGGTGGTCGATGACCCTGGCCGCGGCGGCGCCGGTAGCACCATAGGAAAAACACACATCGTCGAAGCGCAGCTCGCCGCGCAACACGCGCAGGGGCTCGGCTTGCGCATGGTCGAGCACCGCATGCGGGCGCGACAAGGTGTTCATGCCGTCCTGCACCGTACCGACCTGCTCGAACAGGCTGGCCATCTCCCACATCACCCAATGCGAGATTCCATTCAGGCGCAGAGACATCGCGGTGGCTGCGGCTACCGCGCCCACGCCAACCTGCCCCTGCATCCACAGCCACAGCGTGACGCCGGCGGTGCACAGGATGAGCAGGATGCCCAGCAGATGGTTGACTACCTCGAATCCAGTGACCAGGCGCATCTGCGCATGCACCGTAACGAGGAACTCCTGCATGGCGGAGCGTGCATATCCGGCCTCGCGCCCGGCGTGGGAAAACAGCTTGACGGTGGCGATGTTGGTGTAGGCGTCGGTGATGCGTCCGGTCATCAGCGAGCGCGCATCGGCCTGCGACTTGGCGGTTTTCGCCAGCCGGGGCACAAAGTAGCGCAGTGCCACGATGTACAGCAGCACCCAGCCCAGGAACGGCAGCAGCAGCCAGGCGTCGAAACCGCCGACCACCACCACCATCGTGACGAAGTAGATCAGTACGAACACCAGGATGTCGGCCACGATCATCCAGACGTCGCGCACCGCCAGCGCCGTTTGCATCACCTTGGTCGCCACGCGGCCGGCAAACTCGTCCTGGTAGAAAAACATGCTCTGCTGCAGCATCAGGCGGTGGAAGTTCCAGCGCAGCAGCATTGGAAAGTTGCCGGCCATGGCCTGGCGCTTGTACAGCGACTGCAGCGCCACCAGCACTGTGCTACCTACCAATACGGCCGCCAGCAGCAACAGCGTACCCCGGTGTTCGACCCACATCCGCGCCGGCTGTACCGGACCGAGCCAGTCGACTATTCGGCCCAGCATCGCGAACAGCAAGGCCTCGAACACACCGATGGCGGCGGTGAAGAAAATCAAGAGCGCGATGTAGCGGCGCAGGCCGACCGAGCCGGCCCAGACAAATGGTAGAAAGCCCTTGGGCGGTATCGGCGGCAACGCTTGCGGGTACGGATGGACGAGCTTCTCGAAGGCGGCGAACATGATGCCAAGGGTAGCCGATTCGCCGCCCTGCCTCCGCGCGGCGGGCGTGCAAAGGCCGTCTCAGCCGTGCAGCGATCGCAATCCCGCTGCCAATTCCGGCAAACCCACAGCCCAAGCGTCGTCACCGAGCCGGTAACGCTCGCTGCCAGGGTAAACGACCCATTTGCGCGTGGGAGATATGTCTGCGCAGGCTGCGTGAAAGCCCCGCTCCAACTTGGGAGTCAGACTGCGCTTGATTTCGATGGCCCAGCGCTCGCCGTTGCCGCGCTCGATCAGCAGGTCGATCTCGGCTCCGGCGGCGCTGCGGAAGAAGAACGCCCGCGCATCGCGCGGTGCCAGCGCCAGCAGGTTCTCGACCACCCAGGTCTCCCAGCTCGCGCCGACCACAGGGTGCGACAGCAGCGTCTCCTTGTCGGGAATGCCCAGCAACGCGTGTAACACGCCGCTGTCCCGCACATACACCTTGGGCGTGCGCACCAGGCGTTTGCCCAAGTTGGCGTGCCAGGGTGGCAGGCGGCGCACCAG
>JANOCN010000444.1:0-4652 GCA_031412185.1 Betaproteobacteria bacterium
GGACAGTCCCGAGTTGGCCTTGATAGTGATCTTGTTTTCCTTGCCAGTGCCCTTGTCCTTGGCGCCCACGTGCAGGATGCCGTTGGCGTCGATGTCGAAGCTCACCTCGATCTGCGGCAGGCCGCGCGGCGACGGCGGGATCCCTTCCAAGTTGAACTCGCCCAGCAGCTTGTTGCCGGTGGCCATCTCGCGCTCGCCCTGGTAGACCTTGATCGTCACGGCCGGCTGGTTGTCGTCGGCGGTCGAAAAGGTCTGCGCAAACTTGGTCGGGATGGTGGTGTTCTTGGTGATCATCTTGGTCATCACGCCGCCCAGCGTCTCGATGCCCAGGGACAGCGGCGTCACGTCGAGCAACAACACGTCTTTGCGGTCACCCGTCAACACCTGGCCCTGAATCGCGGCACCCACGGCCACGGCTTCGTCCGGGTTGACGTCTTTGCGCGGCTCGCGGCCAAAAAATTCCTTCACCTTCTCCTGCACCTTGGGCATACGCGTCATGCCACCGACCAGGATTACGTCGTGGATGTCGGCCACGCTCACACCGGCATCCTTGATGGCGGTGCGGCAGGGCGCAATGGTGCGCTCAATCAGCTCCTCCACCAGCGACTCTAGCTTGGCGCGGGTCAGCTTGATGTTGAGGTGTTTGGGCCCCGATGCATCAGCGGTGACATACGGCAGGTTGATGTCGGTCTGCGCGCTGTTGGACAACTCGATCTTGGCTTTTTCCGCGGCTTCCTTGAGCCGTTGCAGCGCCAGCACGTCTTTGCCCAGGTCTACGCCCTGGTCCTTCTTGAACTCGCTGATGATGAAGTCGATCACGCGCTGGTCGAAGTCTTCACCACCCAGAAAGGTATCGCCATTGGTGGACAACACTTCGAACTGCTTTTCACCGTCGACGTCGGCAATTTCGATGATGGACACGTCGAAGGTGCCGCCACCGAGGTCGTACACGGCAATCTTGCGGTCGCCCTTTTCATTCTTGTCCAGGCCAAAGGCCAGCGCTGCGGCGGTAGGCTCGTTGATGATGCGTTTGACGTCCAGCCCGGCAATGCGGCCTGCGTCTTTGGTGGCCTGGCGCTGTGCGTCGTTGAAGTACGCAGGTACCGTAATCACCGCCTCGGTGACGGTTTCGCCCAGGTAATCTTCCGCGGTCTTCTTCATCTTGCGCAGCACGTCAGCGCTCACCTGCTGGGCCGCCAAGGCCTTGCCACGCACCTCCACCCAGGCGTCGCCGTTGTCGGCTGCCACGATCTTGTAGGGCATCAGCGCAATGTCCTTTTGCACCTCTTTTTCGACGAATTTTCGGCCGATCAGCCGTTTCACGGCGTACAGCGTATTGCGCGGGTTGGTAACTGCCTGGCGCTTGGCCGAGGCACCGACTAGCACTTCCCCGTCTTCCTGGTAGGCAATGATGGACGGCGTGGTGCGCGCACCCTCCGAGTTTTCGATGACCTTGGGCACATTCCCCTCCATGATGGCGACGCAGCTGTTGGTCGTGCCCAGGTCAATGCCAATGATTCTTCCCATGTTCTTCTCCAAAGACGCCCGGCCGTCGCAAACTCGCGTGCCGCGCTTGTTTTAAAAAATTGAAACCTGCGTTGCAAGTGTGGATAACCGCAGGCTTTTCAAGGCTTTATTTCGGCGCTGCAACCGTAACCAGCGCGGGGCGCAACACCCGGTCTGCAATGGAGTAGCCCTTTTGCAGCACGTTCACCACGCAATTGGCGTCTAGCTCGGACGGCACAACCGAAATCGCCTGGTGCTGGTGGGGGTCGAACTTGGTGCCGGGCGGGGGTGCAATGGCCAGCACCTTGTTGCGCTCCAGCGCCGCCGTAAGTTGGCGCAGTGTGGCTTCGGCACCTTCACGAATCTGCTCGGGCGTTGCCTCTTTGAGGATCAGGCCGGCCTCCAGACTGTCCACTACCGGCAGCATGTTCTCGGCAAAACTCTCGACCGCAAATTTGCGCGCTTTGGTGATTTCGTCTTCGGCCCTGCGGCGGGCGTTTTCGGCTTCTGCCTTGGCACGCAGGTATTGGTCGGCGAGCTCGGCACTTTTGGCCTGTAGTGCCGCCAGGTCGGCATGCGCCCTGGACAACAGGTCGCCTTCTGTGGCGACCTGGGCAGCCACCATTTCTTCGGTGCTCATGTAGTCCGGGGCTGCCTGGTGCGGTTCGGAAGGGTTGGTATCAGACATTCGGTGCGGTGATAAACAAGGTTTTATGGAAGACCGGGCAGCGCTGCATGGCTACACAAACGCCACCCGCTGTGACTTGTTTGACGTGGGGGCGCTGGTGCCGCTTTCAAGGGGACTTGCCGCCAACTGCAGGTTCGCACAGGCTGGCCGGGCCGATGTGCCCAAGCCGGCTACTCGCTGCACCACCGGGCGCTCGTTGCCGTGGAACGGCACCGGTCAGCCCGAGTGGACTGGTCAGCCAGATACGCCGAGCAATTCGACGTCGAACTTGAGCGTGGCATTGGCCGGGATAACGCCGCCCGCACCGCGTGCGCCATAACCCAGCTCGGGCGGGATGATCAGCGTGCGCGCGCCGCCGACTTTCATGCCCGCTACACCCTCGTCCCAACCTTTGATGACCATACCCGCCCCAAGCGAAAAGACGAACGGGTCGCCCCGGTCTTTGCTGGAGTCGAATTTCGCACCTTGTGCCTGGGAAGCGCTGTTGTAGAGCCAGCCGGTGTAGTGCACGGTGACCTGTTGGCCAGATGCGGCCTCGGGGCCAGAGCCCGCGGTGGTGTCGGTGTACTGCAAGCCGCTGTTGGTGGTGGTCATGGGAAGGGTTCCGTCAAAGAGCGCAAATTATGCCAGCAGTCCGCGCCGTGCCAGGTCCCGCATCAAAGCCGACACGCCATAGTCCCACGGCGCTACCTGGTCGCAATGGTTGATGCGGTTGACCAGCAACCCGAGGCGCTCAGCAGACACCGAGACCAGGTCGCCGAGTGCATGCGTAAAACCCTGGCCCGGTCCGAAACGGTCTTGCGTGGGGGCAAACATGGTGCCGAGGTACAACATGAAGCCATCTGGATACTGGTGCGTGCGTTGTCCAGGGTCGCCCATGGCCTGGTTCACCAGATCCAGCGGGTCGCGGCTGATCATCGAAAGGTTGCTGGCACCGTGCATCTCGAACAGGCCGTCTGCGCTGCTTACCTGCATCGCCAGCTCGCATGTGCGTACGTCGTCGATACCGAAATGGCTGTCAAAAAGCCGGATGAACGGCCCGATGGCGGCGGAGGCGTTGTTGTCTTTGGCCTTGCCCAGCAGCAGGGCGCTGCGGCCTTCGAAGTCGCGCAGATTCACGTCGTTGCCCAGCGCGCAGCCTTGGGTCACACCCCGGCTGTTGACTGCCAGCACGACTTCGGGCTCGGGGTTGTTCCACACGCTTTTGGGATGCAGGCCGATCTCGGCACCCACACCCACGGCACTCATGGGTTGGGACTTGGTGAATATTTCTGCATCTTCTCCGATACCGACCTCCAGGTACTGGGACCAGACGCCCTGGCCGATCAGCACATCACGCAACTGCGCGGCCTGCGCCGAGCCCGGCTTGATAGTGCGCAGGTTGTCACCAATCACCCCCACCACCGAAAGGCGCACTGCTGCGGCACGCGCCGCATCTCCGCGCGCCTGCTCCTCGATCACACGCTCCAGCATGGACGCCACAAAGGTGACCCCAGCAGCTTTGATGGCCTGCAAATCGCAGGGTGCGAGAAACCAGGGTTGCCCGGCTTTTCGCTGGTCATGCGCTGAATTGGCCAGCACCGATGCGGTGTCGGCCAGTCGCACCCCGGCGCACGTGCGCACGGCATGCGCCGGGTCGGGCAATTCGAGCAGCGCGGCGCTGGTTGCGGCCAGGCAAGAGATGTCGTAGATGCAGTCCTGCTGCACCTTGACCAGCATCGGCCCGCTCCCGCTGACCCAGACGCGCCCGATCAGCAAAGCGTGTTCGTGGTCGCGCGGGAGAATATTCTGGGAAGTAAGAAGTGTGCGCATGGTGAAAGAGGGGAAGTGGGTGTGCCGATTCTCAGACTTTCTTCTTGGCCTGCAGGGCAGCCCAGCGGCCGGCAAAGGCCTGCAACTCGCTGATGCGTTTGAGCAGGTCGGCGCCCACAGGCGTGACAAGATAACCATCGTCGCCATGGCCCATCAGGCCGGCTTGTCGCAGCTCCTTGATGCGCGTGTTGAGGGTATTCGGGGTGATGCCACCGATGCTGTCCTGCAGCAGGCGAAAAGTCTGTGGATGACCATCCTTGAGTGCCCACAAAACACGAATTGCATAACGGGACTCGAGCAGGCTCAACAACTGGCTGATAGCCACCGTTTCCTTGGAACTCATTCGCCTCGACTCCTCATCGTCCGTGTGTTTATTGTGGGGCTAGTGTAGGGGGCAAGTGC
This sequence comes from Betaproteobacteria bacterium, assembly GCA_031412185.1. Lineage (GTDB taxonomy): Bacteria > Pseudomonadota > Gammaproteobacteria > Burkholderiales > Burkholderiaceae_C > CAISIP01. Next base: position 4,409 of record JANOCN010000444.1, read on the forward strand.
TATCTGAACAATAGCGCCGTGGGGTCGGTGCGCGAATATGCGCCCGGAGACTTCAGAACGCCTTTTGGTACTGGTTCAGAGGTAGACTTTTTGCAACAGCCGCATCAAGGTGCTGCGCTCGGCGGGGCTCAGACGCGAGGTTGCCTCACTCTCAAGATCAGCCGCCGTGGCTTCGGCCTCGCGCATCAGTTTTTCGCCTGAGGCCGTGAGGGTCAAGCTCATGGCCCGGCCGTCGCTGGGGTGG
>JANOCN010000445.1:0-1624 GCA_031412185.1 Betaproteobacteria bacterium
GGCGGCCACGCCCAGGTACACGTTGGCGAACGCTTCAATGAACCCTTCCGGGTGCCCGCTCGGCAAGCGCGTTGCGCGCACCGCCGCTTCGCACAAACCTGGGGAGCCGCGGGTAAGCACACGCTGGGGTTCGCCAAGCGCGGCGTGCAGCAGCTGGTTCGGGTTCTCCTGCTGCCATTCCAGCGTGCCCTGCGTACCGCAGACCTGCAACCGCAAGTCGTTCTCGCAGCCGACCGATATCTGCGATACGGTCAATACGCCGCGTGCGCCACCGCGTAGCTGCAACAACAGGCTGCCTTCGTCGTCCAGTGTGCGGCCCTCCCCCACGACGTTCAGGTCGGCGCATACCGCCTCGATCTCCAGCCCGGTCACGGTAGACAGCAGGTTTTCGGCATGCGAGCCAATATCGCCCATGGCACCGGCCAAACCGCTGCGCTGCGGGTCGGTGCGCCACTGGGCCTGCTTGTTGCCGCTCGCCTCCAGTTGCGTGGCCAGCCAGCCTTGCGCGTATTCAACCACCACACGGCGCACCGTGCCAATGGCACCGGAACGGACCATGGCCCGCATTTGACGCACCATCGGGTAACCGGTGTAGTTGTAGGTCACACCAAAAACCGTTCCCTGGCGCCGGACCGCGTCCACCAACTCGCGTGCCTGGGCAGAGGTGTGTACCAGTGGCTTGTCGCACACCACGTGAAATCCGGCCTGGACGAATGCCAGTGCAACCGGATGGTGCAGGTGGTTGGGCGTGACGATGGAGACGAAATCGATACGGTCATGCGCATCGCGCCGCAACTCGTCGGCCAGCAGGTCCTGCCAGCTCGCGTGGTTGCGCGCCTCATCCAGGAACAGGTCGCGGCCCGACAGTCGTGCCTTCTCCGGGCTACTCGACAAGGCACCCGCGACCAGACTTATCTGCCCGTCCAGTGCAGCTGCCTGTCGATGCACGGCACCGATGAACGCATCGCGCCCACCGCCCACCATGGCGTAACGCAGTTTGCGGTGCGCTGGATCGCGCAAGTTGTCTACCATGACAGATATCTCATCTGCGGTGTCGGCGCTTACTGCTTTTTGCGCGTAAAAGCGGCGTCGAACGCGCCATGGGCGGGCTTGAAATCCAGCCGCTTGCAGAATGCGGCACTCTCGGTGGCACCGTGTACGCGGTCCATCCGGCTGTCCTCCCACTCCACACTCAGCGGGCCTGCGTAACCAATGTCATTGAGTGCGACGATGAGCGACTCGAAATCGATCATTCCACGCCCCACACTGCGGAAGTCCCAGCCGCGGCGCGCGTCGCCAAAACTGGTGTGCCCGCCAAATACACCCACCGTGCCATCGCCCCGGCCCCACCACACGTCTTTCATGTGGGCGTTGAAAATCCGTTCACCAAAGGTGCGGATGAAGCGGATGTAGTCCACGCCCTGGTAGGCCAGGTGGCTCGGGTCGAAGTTGAAACCGAAGCGCTTGTGGCGGCCTACCGCTTCAATCGCCCGGTGGCTGGTGGCGATGTCGAAGGCGATCTCGGTCGGGTGCACCTCAAGTGCGAAGTTCACGTCCACGCTCTCGAAGACGTTCAGGATTGCCGCAAACCGCCGCCCAAAGTCTGCAAAACCCTTGTCCCAGA
>JANOCN010000446.1:0-4623 GCA_031412185.1 Betaproteobacteria bacterium
TAGGCAGGGTCAAAGGGCTAAGGAAGCACTGAACAAGTCCCCGCCATGCGCGTTCGAATCCAAAACGGGATGATTTGTCCGCCAACACCGCGCGTCGTGTGCCCGAAGGCACACGCAAGCGGTTTGGTGGGCAAAGGGCCCTTTTTGGTTCGAACCCCTTTGGGGGCGCGGTTTTGCGGGCGAGGCGCTGCGTTGCAAAACCAGGCAAGCCGTTCAGGCTTGCCTTGGGTTTTGCGCCTTGCGCCTCATCCCGCAAAATCCACGCCGCGCACGGCGCGGACTTGTTCAGTGCTTCCCAACACCCCGCTTGACCATGCCCGAACTGCCCGAAGTCGAAGTAACACGGTTGAGTTTTGCGGACCGCATCATCGATGCCCGCGTGCTGCAGGTATTTGTCGGCAAGGCGCTGCGCTGGCCGCTGGGATGCTCTTCCGACGAATTGGTAGGCAAATACGTGCGTGCCGTTCGCCGCAGGGGCAAATATTTGCTGCTGGACCTGGACCAAGGCCTCCTGCTGGTACACCTTGGTATGTCGGGCAGCCTGGCTTTCGCTACCGCCATGCCGATGCGCGGTGCCCATGACCATTTTGAGCTGGTCACAACCCATGGGAGTTTGCGGCTGAACGACCCGCGCAGATTCGGTGCTGTGGTTTTTGTGTCCGCGCAGGACGCGCCGGTGGCGCAAAAGTTGCTCGGCAGGCTTGGCATGGAGCCGCTTTCGGCGGAGTTTGCGTTGCAGCGGTTTGCCGACGGGTTGAAACCGCGCCGCACCGCGGTGAAACAAGTGCTACTGGCGGGAGAACTGGTAGTGGGTGTGGGCAATATTTATGCGTGTGAGGCGCTTTTTCAGGCTGGCATTCGACCTACCGCGCTGGCCGCGCGGCTGACCCGCCCGCGCGTGGCCCGGTTACATGCCGCGATACGCGAGGTGCTGGCGCGCGCGGTCGAGCGGGGCGGCAGCACGCTGCGCGACTTCACCAATGCGGACGGGAACGCGGGGCATTTCCAGCTTGAGGCGATGGTGTACGGGCGTGCTGGGCAGGCCTGCAAAGTGTGTGGAACAAGCGTCAAATCCATTCGGCAGGGCCAGCGGTCGAGCTTTTTCTGCCACAAATGCCAGAGAAACTGAGTGCAATTGCGCTGGGCAATGCTATATTGAAAACCCAGCGGGGATATTTTGAGCACTTCATTCAACGAGCAATTTGACCAGCATGGCGCGTGGCGCCGCGAGTTCGGGCTGCGCCTGAAGCTGCTTGCCGAGTGGATGAAGGACCACGACTTGCTCGACGCCGGAGTTGAAGAACGCCTGCGCCGACTGGAAAACCAGGTCCGCTCCGACAAGGTGATGGTTGCATTTGTCGGCGAGTTCTCGCGTGGCAAGTCGGAGCTGATCAACGCCATATTCTTCGCCGGGTATGGTCGCCGCATCATGCCCGCCAGCGCTGGGCGCACCACCATGTGCCCGACCGAAATGGGGTACGACCCCGATGTTCCGCCGTGTTTGCGTTTGTTGCCTATCGAGTCGCGCCTGCTGCCCCAGGCCCTGATGGAATGGCGCATGGTGCCCGAGAAGTGGACCCGTGTTGACCTCGACGTGAATGACCCGAGCCAACTGGCTGCCGCGCTTGAGATGGTGGCTGAGACGCGTATGGTCACCAAGGAAGACGCCCGTTCGCTGGGCTTGTGGGACCAGCATGCGCCCGAAGACAACCCGATGGTGGACGCGCAGGGCCTGGTGGAGGTACCCAAATGGCGCCACGCGCTGATCAATATCGCGCACCCGCTGCTCAAACAGGGACTGGTGATCCTGGACACGCCAGGGCTGAACGCGATTGGTGCAGAGCCCGAACTCACCGTGAGTTTGCTGCCTCAGGCGCAAGCGGTCGTTTTCATTCTGGGTGCAGACACCGGTGTTACCAAATCCGATCTCGCCATATGGCGCGAGCATCTGATCGTGGACGAAGAGGGTGCTGATCTGCGTCTGGTGGTGCTGAACAAGATCGACACCTTGTGGGATGCGCTGAGCTCGCCGGCGCGCATACAGGCGCAGATTGACCGCCAGTGCGCGTCTACCGCCGAAATCCTCGGCGTCCCGATCTCGCAGGTAATTCCGGTATCAGCGCACAAGGGGCTGGTTGGCAAAGTGACCGACGACGCCGAGTTACTGGCCGCAAGTTGTTTGCCGAATCTTGAACAGGCGCTGGCACAGGGCATCATGGGTCAGCGCCAGAAGATTCTTGGCTCTGCGGTGGGGGCGGGTATTTCCAGTCTGCGCCTGGAGAGTGGCCGGGTCATCAACATCCGTCGCCGGGACCTGGCCGAACAGATGATGGAGTTGAAGGGACTGCAGGGCAAAAACTCCTCGGTGATCAAACACATGCGCACCCGCATCACGCAGGAGCAGGCGGAGTTTGATCTGAGCGGGGCCAAGATCCACGCGGTGCGTTCGGTGCACCTGAAGCTGCTGCGTGAGGTATTCGACAGCCTGAGCGCCACCACCCTCAAAGGTGAAATGGCCCAGTTGAATGCCGCGCTGCATCAGAAGGGGTTGAAGCTCGGTATCAAGAAGGCGTATGGGGATACTTTCGAGCGTTTGCGCGGCGTCTTTCGGCGCGTGCAGGGCTTGTGCGCAGAAATCCAGTCGATGCTGGCGGCGACATTTCGCCAGCTCAATGGCGAGCACGGTTTTTCGCTGCAGGCACCGGCGGAGCCGCAGTTCACCACATACGTGCAAGATCTCGACATGGTCGAGCGCGGACATCTCCAGTACCTCAGTTTCGGCAATGCATTTCGGCTCGCGCAGACCGAGTTCGCCGACCGCCTGGTGCGCGCGCTGGCAACCCGGCTGCGCACGATACATGAGACTGCCTTGGGCGACGTCGAGCTTTGGAGCAAAACGGCGGCTGCCCAACTGGACGCACAGTTGCGCGAGCGGCGACGCAATTTTGGGCGCCGCATCGAAGCGATCGACCGAATCCAGCAAGCTACCGGTGGTTTGAATGACCGCATCCAGGAGATCGACGCCCAGGAAGCAACACTGGCCGAGCTGGAGTCCAAATTGGCCGAACTCACCAACTACCTGATACGTGTGCGCACCGCCCGCGCGCCCGACCCGGCCCCGGTATCCGGGCCTGGTGCCTTGCAGACTTGAGCTCGCCGGGTGCAGCGTTGGCCGGCCACGTGGTGCGCTGGCAAAAAACACACGGTCGCAACAGCTTGCCCTGGCAGAACACGCGTGATCCGTACCGCGTGTGGCTCTCAGAGGTAATGCTTCAGCAGACGCAGGTTACTACGGTCATCGCCTACTTCGAGCGTTTCATTTCGCGCCTGCCGGACGTGGCAGCGTTGGCCGCCGCCCCAGAAGATGAAGTGCTGGGCCTGTGGAGCGGTTTGGGGTACTACAGCCGGGCGCGCAATTTGCACCGTTGTGCCGCCGAAGTTGTGCAGACATGGGGTGGAAAATTCCCCCGCCGCGCCGCTGAACTCGAGACTCTGCCTGGCATTGGCCGCTCAACCGCCGCCGCGATTGCCTCCTTGTGTTTTGGTGAGCGTGTGGCGATCCTGGACGCCAACGTCAAGCGTGTGTTGGCGCGGGTGCTCGGTTTCGGTGCCGACCTGGCGTCCAGCGCCAATGAGCGGCTGCTCTGGGATGCCGCCACCGGACTTTTGCCGACGCACGACCCGAGCGCGACCATGCCACGCTACACGCAGGGCATGATGGACCTGGGAGCCACCGTTTGCCATGTGCGCCAACCGGCTTGCGCGGTGTGCCCGCTGGTCTCAGTGTGCCAGGCGCGGCGCGCCGGGACACCCGAATTGTTCCCGGTAAAAACACGCAAACTCAAGCGAAGTTCGCAGGTAGTCTGGTTGTTGCGGGCCCACACACGCGATGGCTCGGTTTGTCTGCAGCGCCGCCCCGTTCCCGGCGTCTGGGCGGGTCTGTATTGCCTGCCCTGGTTTGACACACGCGAGGAGTTGCTGGCCTGTATTCCAGAGCGCTACCGCAATGCTGCAGATGACCACGAGGTGGTGAAACACGCACTGACCCACAAGGATATGTACTTGCATGCGGTACAAATACAGTTGCCGCCGAGTGCGCTGGACGCAACCACCGGGCAGTGGTTTGGTGCACAAGCATGGCCCGTTCTGGGTCTGCCTGCACCGGTGCGTCGCCTGCTTCAGGCTTGAAGCCAGCCGAACGAGGTCGATGGATACCGGCCAGGCGTGGCATCCAGTTCCCGGTGCCGGCTGAGCGTCGTCCATCGGCGCGCAAACATCCGGGTCAGCTCTTCCACCAGGTAAACCGAGCGGTGCTGTCCACCCGTGCACCCGATCGCGACGGTAACGTAGCTGCGGTGGTCACGCGCCAGGGGCTCGAGCCATTCCTCAAGAAACTGTGCAATGTGGCCCAGCATTTTGGCCACATCCGGCTGGTGGCTGAAGAATTCCGCTACCGCCTCGTCGCGACCGGTCAGCGCGCGCAAGTCGGGCTCGTAGTGGGGGTTGGGCAACATCCGTACGTCAAATACGAAGTCGGCGTCTCCGGGGATGCCGCGTTTGAACGCAAACGACTCGAACACCAGCGTCAAGTGCCCGCCTGTGATGGCGATCAGCGATCGAACG
>JANOCN010000447.1:0-5283 GCA_031412185.1 Betaproteobacteria bacterium
CGCAAATTGAGCGCGACTTGGAGCAGGCCAGCCAGCAAGCCGCACGCCACTTCGGGGCTGGCCCAGGTGACGCCGCGCACCATGCCTTAGGCGGCTTGGACCCCGCCGCTATCCGCACCCGCTTCCCGCCCGAGCCCAATGGCTACCTGCACATTGGCCACGCCAAGAGCATCTGCCTGAATTTTGGCCTCGCGCGCGACTACGGTGGCGTCTGCCATCTGCGTTTTGACGATACCAACCCGGAGAAAGAAGAGCAGGAGTTTGTCGATGGCATTGTCGACACCGTACGCTGGCTCGGTTTCGACTGGGAGGCCAATGGCACCAGCCATCTGTACCATGCGAGCGACTACTTCGACTTCATGTACCGTGCGGCCGAGTACCTGATCGAATCCGGCCATGCCTACGTGGACGAGCAAAGTGCCGAAGACATGCGCGCCAATCGGGGCGACTTCGGCAAACCCGGCGTGGACAGCCCGTTTCGTACGCGCAGCGCGGCCGAGAACCTGGCGCGTTTCCAGGAAATGCGCGATGCCAAACACCTGGATGGCACCATGGTGCTGCGCGCCCGGGTCGATATGGCCAGCCCCAACATCAACATGCGCGACCCGACGATTTACCGGATCCGCCGGGCCGAACACCACAACACGGGCGACAAGTGGTGCATCTACCCGATGTACGCCTATGCGCATCCGATCGAGGACGCGCTGGAGCAGATCACCCATAGCATCTGCACCCTGGAATTCGAGGACCAGCGTCCGTGGTACGACTGGCTTCTGGAGCGGCTGATCGAAGGTGGGCTGCTGCAGTCGCCGCCACCGCGGCAATATGAATTCGCACGCCTGAACGTTACCTATGTAATCACAAGCAAACGCAAACTGGCGGCATTGGTATACGACCACAAGGTGAACGGTTGGGACGATCCGCGCATGCCGACGCTGGTGGGGCTGCGCAGGCGTGGTTACACCCCGGCCAGCCTGCGCCTGCTGGCCGAGCGCAGCGGGACCAGCAAAGCCGGCGGTTGGACCGAGTACAGCACACTGGAAGGCTGTCTGCGCGAGACGCTGGATGTGTCGGCTCCGCGCGCCATGGCGGTGCTCGACCCGATCAAGCTGCTGATCACCAACTGGGACGAAGTGATGGGTGCCGACGACGTGCTGGACCCTTGCAGTGCACCGGTGCACCCCCACTTGCCCGATCTGGGGCGGCGCAGTTTCAACATCGGCCGCGAGGTCTGGATCGAACGTTCCGATTTCGAAGAGACTCCGCAAAAGGGCTTCTTCCGGCTGTTCCCCGGCAACCGGGTGCGCCTGAAATACGGCCATGTGGTGGAATGCACCGGCTGCAGCAAGAACCCCGATGGCTCGGTAACCCAGGTGCACGCCAGGGTGGTACCCGACACCAAAAGCGGTACGCCTGGATCGGACGCAGTCAAGGTCAAGGGAGTCATAACCTGGGTCGCCGTGGCCGATGGTCTGCCCGCCGAAGTGCGCCTGTATGACCGTTTGTTCACCGAACCGCAGCCAGACGCAGGTGGACGGGACTTTTTGTCCAGCCTCAACCCCCACAGCCTGCGAGTCGTTCAAGCGGTTGTTGAGCCGTCGCTCGCGACAGCCCGCGCCGACGAAAAATTCCAGTTCGAGCGCCACGGCTACTTTGTGGCAGACCGGGTGGACCATACACCAAACACACCTGTCTTCAATCTGTCGGTGGGCTTGAAAGACGGATGGGCAAGGTGATTGCGTAGTTCCCCCACTCGCGGCATAGTAGCGCTCGGGCCAGCACTGTGCTGACCCAGAGAACTACCAGGAGACACCAGTGGCCAAACTTTTTGCGATCTACCAGCAACCCGTTGATACGGCGGCATTTGACGCGTACTACTTCAACAAGCATGTGCCGCTGGCCAAGACCATCCCGGGTTTGCGCAGCTACGAGGTCACCCGCGGCGATGTGATGGGCATGGCCGGCAAACACGGCGTGTACCTGGTGGCAATCCTGGAGTTCGAGTCCATGGCCGCGATCGGAGCGGCTATGGCTTCATCGCAGGGCCAGGCCACCGCCGCAGACCTGGCCCACTTCGCAACGGCGGGCGTGGAAATCATGATGGGCGATACACGAATGGTGTGATGCGAGTACCAAAGCCCGACAGACTCCTAGGTGCACGGCTCTAGGATAGTTGTCGGTTTTAGGGTGTCAGCACTATGGACGCTGAGCACAATCGGCACCAGTCCCTGAGCGCTCCAACTGTTGGAGGTCAGGGCCCTTCACAACCCTCTGCACACTTCAGGACACAAATATGACCGCCAAGAATCTCTCCACCGTTGCCGCCGATCTGATTGCCTCTACTGGCAACACCGCGAAGAATGTCATCAACGCCTACCGCGTCGGTACGGAACGCGCTATCGGCTTCATGGACAAACGCTGGGAAAGCTCCCTCAGGAAGTCGGCTGACAAGCTGGAATCGGAAGTGCGTGGCAATGCCCGGACGGCGCAGAAGACACTCAGCTCTTACACATCGCAGGGCATCGCCTTGACTACCGGCGGCGCGGATGCCGTGGTATCCAAAATCGTCGAGCTGGCGGGCAAAGGCGTACACCGCGCGGCCGCCAATGCGGACCAGTTCCATCAACGCACCGGCGTCAGCACCCTCAACACAATCGCCTCGGTTGCCGTTCCCGCAGCACTGGCGATTCACAAACTGGTCGAAAAGATGGAGCACCAGTCGGAACGCCTGGCCAACAAGATCGCTGGCAAAGATGCTTCGGTGAAGTTTGCGACGGTCAAGCGCGTAACGCCATTTGGCAAAGCGCGTTCGCGCAAGGCCGCCTGAAGATCAAGAACCTATCCGTGACGGGTAGGTTCTCACTCCCCCAGGTAGGCCGCCCGCACCTTGGGGTCTTTGAGCATTTCTTTGGCGTCGCCCGTCATGGTGATCAGCCCGGACTCCATCACGTAGCCTCGATTCGCCACGCCCAATGCACGGCTGGCGTTCTGCTCTACCAGCAGAATGGTGACACCTTGCGCGTAGACGTCGCGGATCACTTCAAATATCTTGTCGACCATGATCGGCGACAGTCCCATGGATGGCTCATCCAGCAACAACACCTTGGGTCGGCTCATGAGGGCCCGACCCATCGCGAGCATCTGCTGCTCTCCCCCCGACATGGTGCCGGCCAGTTGGTCGCGGCGCTCCTTCAGCCTGGGGAAGATGGTGAACACGCGGTCTGCGTCGGCGATGATGGCCTCCTTGTCGCGGCGCACGTAGGCACCCATCTGAAGGTTCACCATGATCGTCATGCGCGCAAAAACGCCACGCCCTTCCGGCACCAAGGCCAGCCCCAGCTTCACCAGGTCCCACGGGCCATGGCCGCGCACGCTCTTACCGAGGTACTGGATGTCGCCAGCGGCAAACGGCAGCGTACCGGTGATGGCTTTCATGGTGGTAGTTTTGCCCGCACCGTTGGAACCTATTAAGGTAACCAGTTCACCCGCGCGCACTTCGAAGTCCACGCCCTTGACCGCCTGGATGCCGCCATAGGCGACCTTCAAGCCACTGACCTTGAGTAGTACCTCTGCCATGTCAGTGTCCTCCAGTGCCCAGATAGGCTTCGATTACTTTTTCGTTCTTCTGCACGTCCGCTGGCAGGCCCTCGGCGATCTGCTTGCCGTAATCGAGCACGGTGACACGGTCGCACAGGCCCATCACCAGCTTCACGTCGTGTTCAATCAGCAAGATGGTGCGCTGGTCCTTGCGGATCTGGTCAATCAGCGCGCGCAACTGGATTTTTTCGGTCGCGTTCATGCCTGCGGCGGGCTCATCCAGTGCAATCAGTTGCGGGTCGGTTGCCAGTGCACGTGCAATTTCGAGCCGACGCTGGTCGCCATAACTCAGGGTGCGGGCCTTGTAGTCGGCAAACTTGCCGATGCCCACGTAGTCGAGCAACTCCTGCGCCCGTTTGGCAATGGCAGCTTCTTCCGTCTTGAAGCTGGCGGTGCGGAGTATCGCCCCGAGCAGCCCGGAGCTGGTGCGGATATGCCGACCCACCATCACGTTTTCGAGTGCTGTCATCTCGGCGAACAGGCGGATGTTCTGGAATGTGCGCGCAATGCCGGCTTTGGCGACTTCATGCACAGCCGATGGTTTGTACGGTTTACCGGCCAGCTCGAAGCTGCCGCTATCGGGCGTGTACAGGCCGGTGATGACGTTGAAGAAGGTGGTCTTGCCCGCGCCGTTGGGACCGATCAGGCCGTAGACCTGCCCGCGTTCTATGGTGATGCCAACGTCGCTCAGGGCCTGCAGGCCGCCGAAACGTTTCGAGATACCGCCAACTTTGAGAATGGTGTCTGCCATGGCCGTGTCCTGCTTAGGTATTGGTCTTGAGCGACTTGCCGTGGTCCGGCGTCGGCCACAGGCCGCGCGGACGCAGCAACATCACCACGATCATGGCCAGGGCGATCAGTAGCTGGCGCAATATCGACGCGTCCAGCCGGCCTCCGGTCAGGTTTTGCAGCGGGCTGGCCACATACCGCAGCACCTCCGGCAAGGCCGCCAGCAGCAACGCGCCGAGCACCACACCCGGCAGATGGCCCAGGCCGCCGAGCACCACCATGGCCACGATCATGACCGACTCCATCAGGGTGAACGATTCGGGCGAGACAAACCCCTGGAACGAGGCAAATAGCGCGCCGCTGACGCCGCCAAATGAGGCCCCCATGCCAAACGCCATCAGCTTCAGGTTGCGGGTGTTGATGCCCATCGCCTTGGCCGCGATTTCGTCCTCGCGAATCGCCATCCATGCGCGGCCGACCCGCGACACCGCAAGCCGGTGGCTGATCAGGATACTGAACAGCGCCAGAACCAGGAACAGGTAGTAATACATCATCACCGACGTGAACTGCACGCCGCCCAGCGTGACCGTCTTGCCCATGCTGATGCCGAAGATACTGAAAGGGTCGATGCCGCTGAGGCCCTTGGGCCCGTTGGTAATGTTGACAGGGTGGTCCAGGTTATTCAGAAACACCCGGATGATTTCACCGAAACCCAGTGTGACGATTGCCAGGTAGTCGCCGCGTAGTTTGAGCGTAGGCGCACCGAGCAACACACCAAACAACGCCGCACAGCCAGCCGCAAGTGGAATCACCAGCCAAATCGACGTGTGCAAACCTTGCGGGAACATAGCTGCGATCCACGGAAAAGTCTGCGCCAGGTGCGGTGAGGCGAGCAGCCCGTAGAGATAGGCACCCACCGCAAAGAAGGCGACATAGCCCAGGTCCAGCAGACCGGCA
>JANOCN010000448.1:0-3007 GCA_031412185.1 Betaproteobacteria bacterium
ACGCGGCGTCACAGGTGGTTCTGCGGCATGGTTGCCCGCAGCCAGCGGCAACAGCGCTGCAAGCAGCACCAGCCGAATGCAGGGACTCGAGACCGCAGGCAGCGCAGCGTCTTGCGTATTGCACCCAGCTACTTTTTTCATGGTTTCCCTGGCATGGTCTGGGCATACATCGGACGCAGGTAGCGGTGCAGCGCCACCGCAGCCGCGCCCACTGCGGCCGCCAACAGACCGTAACGCGCGCCACGCACCACCGGTGCCGATACACCAGCGCTGCGCGCGTAGGCCTGCACCGTGCTGGCGGCACCGTCCAGCAGGCCGGCATGGGTGCTGCAGGACTGGCCCCCCACCACCACCACGCGCGGGTTGAACATCACGTCCAGATTCTGGATCAACACGCCCAGGTAGCGCGCTGCGCGTCGCACCCCTTCGGCACTGCCCAGCGCGCGGGCACCGATAAAAGTCTCCGCGCACCCGAGCCGACCGCAGGAGCACAACATGCCATCTACCTGCATGATGCTGTGGCCGATCTCGCCTGCCATGCCGCGGGCACCGGTAAACAGCCGGTCGTTGAGAACGATACCGGCGCCCACCCCCACGTCGCAACTCACAAAGATCAGCGGGTCGGCGCTGGCACCATCGGCAAACTCGTACTCCCCCAGCGCTGCGGCGTCGCCGTCGTTGTGCAGGTGTAAACCCACGTCAGGCAAGCCTGCTGTTGCCAAACCCTCGGTCAACATATCCAGAAACCTGACATCACGCCAACCCAGATTGGGCGCGAACTGCACCAGGCCACTGGCGTCTTCTATTGCTCCCGGCAGACACACCCCCACGCCTGTGAGCTGCAGCTTGTCGCGTACCAGGCCGAGCCAGGCAAGCCGCGCCATAGCGGTAGCCTGGGCGCAGACCGGCTCCGGCTGGTTGCCGGCCAGGGGCTCATGCGCGCTGACCAGCACCTTGCCCGTCAAGGACACACAGACCAGGCGTATTTGCTGTACCCCGATCTCGATGCCCATCAGCACCCGGACGCCATTGTTGATGTGCAGCGGTGTGGAGGGCCGCCCCATTCTGTCCCGCGCTACCGTGGAGCTGGCCTCACACAGCCAGTTTTCGTCGAGCAGTTCGCGCACCAGCGCGCTCACGGTGGATTTGGTCAAACCGCTTTGCAGCGACAGACCCGCGCGCGACAAGCCAGGTTGCGCGCGCAGCAGGCGCAACAACACGCTGCGGTTGATGCGCTTGACGAGTTGCTGGTCACCGGTGGTGTTCATGCGGTCGGGCCGGTTGGGGGACCGCATGCAGGTGCATGGGATTCCCGCTCGCGATCAGTGCGCCGGGCGTTCGGTCTGGGTTTTCCCGGTGGGCTGCTTGCCCAGAATGATCATGCCCAGCACTTCGTCTTCGCTCACGTCCTGCGTGCGGTAAGTGCCCACCAGTTTTCCATTTTTCATCACCGAGAGCCGGTCGCTCAGCGCAAAAACGTCATGCATGTCATGGCTGATCAAAAAAATACCTACACCTTCTGCCTTGAGTTGCTGTATCAGGTTGCCGACCATCGCGGTTTCTTCCGGGCCGAGCGCGGCAGTGGGTTCGTCCATGATCAGGATGCGCGCATTGAAGTAGATCGCCCGTGATATCGCCACCACCTGGCGCTGCCCGCCCGACAGGCGGCGCACGGGAGTGCGTACGTTGGTGAAGTTCTTGTTCAGGCGCTGGAATACCTTGCGTGCGTCGGCGTCCATGCGGTGGTCGTCGAGTGTGCGCCAGCGCGTCAGCAGTTCGCGGCCCAGGAACAGATTGGCCACCGAATCCAGGTTGTCGGCCAGCGCGAGGGTCTGGTAGATCGACTCGATGCCCAGGGCCTGCGCGTCGGCGGGTGTGCGCACGTTGACTTTTTCGCCCGCAATCACCACGTCCCCGCTGTCGATCGGGTAGGCACCGGCCAGCATTTTCATGAGCGTGGACTTGCCCGCGCCGTTGTGCCCGAGCACCGCCACCACTTCGCCAGGGTAGAGGTTCAGGCTCACGTCGTCGACGGCAACCACACCGCCAAACGCCTTGCGGATATTGCGCAATTGCACCAGACAACTCGAGGTGTCGACCTTCACAAAACCTCTCCGGTCCACTTGCGGTAGACCACGTCGAACACGACGGCGGCGATCAGCACCTGGCCGATGATGACGTAGCGAAACCCGATCGGCACGTCGAGCAGCAACATGCCGCTGTCGATGGATTGCATGATCAGCGCACCCAGCACGGAACCGAGGATGGAGCCACTGCCGCCCGCCAATGCGGTACCGCCGATCACCGTGGCGGCAATCACCAGCAACTCCATGTTGTTGCCCAGCGAGTTGGTACCCGCATTGAGGCGCGCAATCGACACGATGGCGGCGATGGTGGTGAGCAGCGCGAGCAAGCCGAACAGCAGCAGCGTGACGCGTTTTACCGGAATGCCGACCAGGGCCGCAGCATCCGGATTGCCGCCCATGGCGAAAACATAACGGCCAAAACGGGTACGGTGCACCAGGAACGATACCGCCAGCGCGACCGCGATCCAGATCAGCACCGGGATCGGAATGCCTTGCGGTGCATCCTTGTTGGGGATTTGGTAGGCGTTCATCGCCGCCACGAAACCGAGCACGATCAGGCACGGTACCAGCACCATGGCGGCGTCGATCCAGAACGGGTTCGTCGGTACGTTGTAAGCCTGTTTGGCACGCCGCTGGCTGATTTTGGACGCTACCAGCGCCAGACACATCAACGCGCCCAGCACCCAGCTGGCGGTGCTGCCGATGGCACCGTCAAAACCGCCTCCCAGGCGCAGAAAAAACGGGTCGGTGACCGGCTGGGTACGACCATCCGCCACCAGAAAGGCCGCCCCGCGAAACGACATCAGCCCGCCTAGCGTGACCACAAACGACGGCACACCCACCATCGCGGTCAGGTAGCCCTGGTACATCGCGACCGCAATGGCCGCCGCCAGGCCCGCCAGCGACGCCACCGGCCACGA
>JANOCN010000449.1:0-5378 GCA_031412185.1 Betaproteobacteria bacterium
TGATCTGGTTGTTTACGACCTTCGTGCGCGGCTCGGACGGACAGGCTTTGTTCCTGATCGCACTGCCGCTTTCACTCGCGCTGCAGGTGGCGCTGGTTGCGACCGTATCCGGCGTGCTGGCGGCCATCGCGCCCGCGCGCCGCGCGGCGGCGATGGACCCGGCGCAGGCGATCAGGATATGAGCTGATGGGCAGCGCGTCGTCCGGCCAGCCGTTGCTGGAGCTTGATGCGGTGCGCAAGAGTTACAACATCGGCCTGCCCAACCAGGCGGAAATCCTGCATGGCCTGTCACTGCGTATCACGCGGGGCGAATTCGTGGCCCTGATCGGGCCTTCGGGCTCGGGCAAAAGTACGTTGCTCAATATTGTGGGTCTGCTGGAACGCTTGACGACCGGCCGTTATCTGCTGCAGGGCGAGCCGGTGCAGGAGCTGGACGATGCCGCCCTGACCATGCGCCGACGCAGCACGCTTGGTTTTGTGTTTCAGTTTCACCATTTGTTGCCGGCCTTCACCGCCCTCGAAAACGTAACCATGCCCAGCCTGATCCGTGAGGGACGGGTCAGCACCCAACAGCTGCACCATGCGCGTGACCTGCTCGCGGCAGTCGGTTTGGCCAAGGCGATGGACAAGCGGCCGGCCGAGCTGTCGGGCGGCATGCAGCAACGCGTCGCGATTGCCCGCGCGCTGGTTCGGGACCCACCGCTGGTGCTGGCCGATGAGCCCACCGGCAACCTCGACAGCGCATCCTCGGACGAAGTATTTGTGCTGCTGCGGCGCATGCACGCAGAGCGCGGGACGTCGTTTGTGGTGGTAACGCACGATCCACGGCTGGCTGCACGTTGCGACCGGTTGGTGGAGCTGGTCGATGGTTTGATTGCGCGCGACGAATCGCTTCCCCCGCAGAACTGACAGCGTACCGGAGCCCGAATCAGCTGCCGCTCTTCTCGGCCCGTGTATGCCACATGATCAGAATCTGCGCTGTGTAGTAGCTTGATAACACCCACAGGCCAGCCAGTGGAACTGGCGCAACGAAGCGGTTGATGGCGATCAGTGCGTCGCTGACCATAAAAATACCGGCACCAATGGCCACTGCGGTGGCAGCTGCATCGCGCAATACAGTGGCCCGGCCGATGGCCTGCGCTGCCATCATGGCGATCACGGCCACATACGCGACCACGGCCAGCTTGAGTACCGGGTCGCTGAGGCCATCCCACACAAATACCAGCATCGCGGCACCGACCGCAAATGTGGCAACAAGCGCCGTCGGGCTGGGAAACCAGCTTTGCCCGACACGGAACAAGGCGATGTAGAACAGATGCGCCACCAGAAAAGACGCCAGGCCGGGGATGAAATAGTTGCCGGGCAGCATGAGGAAAACGTCGCCCGCAAGCGACGCCAACAAGGCCGCAACCAGCAGCCAATCGTGCCGCACCATCTGACCGCTGGCCGGTGCGCGGCGCAGCACCACGGCGACTGCGAACAACATGACCAGCGGCTTGAACACCTGGTGCAGCCCGACCAAGCCCAGCGCATTGGTGGCCGTGGCCAGCGCGGCGCACTGCACCAACAAGGCACCCAGAATCGTCAAGCGGCCCTGCATCACGGCCCCCAGTGCCCAGTAAAACACCACCAGCGCAATGCTCCAGACGGCGGTCTGGGTGGTGCTCCAGACGTCGGCAAACCACAACACCAGCGAAACGCCTGTCAAAAGCAGCAGGAACTGCAAAACGGCGAACCACATTGCCCCACTGTCGAGCGCCGGGTCGTAGGTGGTCACCTGGTGCAGATCAAACCCGGGTTTGGGCCAAGCCTGCGCCACATCCGCTGGGCGCCAGCCAGGCGGTTTGAACCAGACGCGTAATTTGTCGGCCCAGCGGCGGGTGCGCCACGCGTCCAGCAGCAGCGACCAATAAACTTCGGCGTTGGCCCACAGCGGGTCCCAGCTGCGCAGTGCACTGCGGGTGCCATAGACGCATTTGTCCTGCTCTTCGCGGTAGGTGCCAAAAATGCGGTCCCACACGACCAGTATTCCGCCGTAGTTCTTGTCAAGGTAGCCGTCGTTGACGGCATGGTGCACGCGGTGGTTGCTCGGCGCACAGAAAACGCGGTCAAACCAGCCCAGTTTGCCCACCAGCTCAGTGTGCACCCAGAACTGGTAGAGCAGGTCCACCAGCGCGACGATCACGAACACCAGCGGCGGCACACCTGCAACCGCCATCGGCAGGTAGAAAATCCAGCCGAGCAGCGCGCCGCTGCTGGTCTGTCGCAAGGCGGTGGACAGGTTGTAGGCCTGGCTTTGGTGGTGCACCACGTGGGCGGCCCAGAACAGCGCTACCTCATGGCCCGCGCGGTGCAGCCAGTAGTAGCAGAAGTCGTAAAACACCAGCGCCAGCAGTACTCCGTACCAGGTGCTCCAAAAGGGCAGATCGGGAAACAGCGCCACCGAATGGTAGGCAGCGGTGTAGATGCCTATCGCCAGGGCCTTGGTGAACAGGCCGCCGAGCTGGCTCAACACGCCCAGGCTGATGCTGCTCATCGCGTCATTCAGGCGGTAGACGTTTTTGCCCTTGGCCACACCATAGGCGTATTCCACGCCAATGAGCAGCAGAAAAACCGGCGTTGCGAGCACGATCACCTGGCTAGGCGTCATGGGATGTTTGCTCCCACGCTTGTTCCGCTCATGCCATTGCCTCGTCCTGCCATTCGTCGTCGAGGTGGGAAGTGTCGGCCCAGCCGACCAGGCTGAGGCCTTCGGGAGTCCACAACAGGCGGTTGATGCTGGCGTTGCCCAGTGTCCAGGTGCGGGGAGCGCGGATGTCCAGACCGGATGCAGCGCGGTACAACGCGTCCATCACACCGCCGTGGGCCACCAATACGATCTGCTCGTCCAGGTGTTGCGCTGCCAGGCGGGCGGTGGTCTGCAGTACCCGGTCGCGCACTGCCAGAAGGGACTCTCCAGCGGGTGGTGCCCAATTGGTGTCGCGCTCGCGCCAACGCGCGGTTTCCAGTGGATACCGGGCTTCCAGGTCGGTAAAGGTCTGGCCTTCGAACTGGCCAAAACTGCGTTCACGCAGGCCGGTATCGGTGACCACGGGTAGCCCGGTGGCGACGGCAATTGATTGCGCCGTGTCCCAGGCACGCAGCAGATCGCTGGAATACAGTGCCGCCACGGGTTCGCGAGCAGCCAGTGCGCGCGCAAGCCGTTGCGCTTGCCAGCGGCCTTTTTCATTCAGCGCGATATCGAGTTGGCCCTGAATGCGGGCGTCTACGTTCCAGGCGGTTTCGCCGTGGCGCACGGCAATGATGCGGGTGGCTTGCATGGGCCGATTCTAGATTCGGCACGGCGCACATGCCGTCAAAGACTCCTCAGCGGGGAATCTCCACAACGACGCGGCGTAACCCCGCAGGTGGATTCGGGAAACCGGCCAGCGCGGCTTGCAGCATGGCCGTTAGGACCGCCTCGTCGTCGGGCCAGCGCCCGTCGTGTCTGGCGCGGCTCTCGAACACCACCTGGCCATCGCTGACGCTGCGGATCACCAAATTGATTTCGCGCCGGTAATACGGAAAATCAAACTGCATCGTGAGGGAAGGGTAGTGCATCACGATGCCATAACGCGTCACCACTGGAAAGGGACGCGAGAACCCGCCCAGGTAGCGCGGGTCGTCCCACGGTGCCTGCGGGTCGCGAAAGATGCGCAACTCAACCTGCACGCTGTACTGCGGCGCGCTGTCATCGCGTTGCATGCCGAGTTTGGCCAGCTCCGCCTCGACCAGAGCCTCCATACCCTGGCGTTGCGCTACCTGTGCCTGCTGGGACGGCAGACGTTCGAATCGGTATTTCGCCGGCAAGCGGATCGACTGGGATGCGGCAGTAGCAAAGGCGTTCACATCCGAGTCCACGATACGCATGCTTGAACACCCGCCCAGCAACAAGACCAAACAGATCCATCCTGCCCAACTTGCACGCTTCATGTGTGGTCTCCCAAAAGTACCGGCGCGGCGAGTCTTCAAAGATCGAATTTGACGACCTGCAAACCTGGCAAACCCGACAAACCTCGCAAGTCGGCCGCTGCAAACTCGTCGCTGTCAAACGCCTTGTCTCCGTCCACGCTGGCAACTCCGGTGGCTTTGAGACCCGCGAAGTCGAAACGCGTTCCATCCATCAGATGTGAAGGCACAACATTTTGTAACGCCGAGAACATACTCTCGATGCGCCCCGGGTGGGATTTTTCCCAGTCGCGCAACATCTGGCCCACCTGCTTGCGCTGCAGGTTGGTCTGGCTGCCACACAAGGTGCAGGGGATGATCGGGAACTGGCGCCGCGCGGCCCAGCGCACCAGGTCTTTTTCGGCCACGTTGGCCAGCGGGCGGATCACGATATGGCGGCCATCGTCACTGACCAGCTTGGGTGGCATCGCCTTTAGCTTGCCGCCAAAAAACAGGTTCAGAAAAAAGGTCTGCAGAATGTCGTCGCGGTGGTGCCCAAGCGCTATTTTGGTGGCACCCAGCTCGTCCGCTACGCGGTACAGGATGCCCCGGCGCAGCCGGCTGCACAGACTGCACATGGTTTTGCCCTCGGGCACCACGCGTTTCACGATCGAATAGGTATCCTGGTTTTCGATATGAAACGGCACACCCAGCCCGCTCAGATACTGTGGCAAAACTTGTTCGGGAAAGCCCGGCTGCTTCTGGTCCAGGTTGACCGCGATCAGATCAAAATGCACCGGCGCGCGGGCGCGCAACTTGAGCAATATGTCGAGCATGGCGTAGCTGTCCTTGCCGCCGCTCACACACACCATGACCCTGTCCCCTTCTTCGATCATGTTGAAGTCGATGATGGCCTGCCCCGTCTGGCGGCACAGGCGCTTCTCCAGCTTGTGGGCTTCGCGTTCGACCTTGAAAATCTTGGGACGACAAAGCATTTCCATGTCATTCCATTGAGCGTTCATATTCGTTTCTTTCGCCTTATCGGGTAGCGAGCCATTGCTATGGTTTCCCATGCCGAAAGGCCAGCTCGCTTAACCTCTCTCTGGCATGCGACAGGCTCTTGGATCTTTGCGCGGCACGCTCAGGGCTCCATGCGGTCTGCACAAAGACGCTCAAGCGAGCGTTGTAGCCGATCCCCTGGCTGGAGATGGCGCCGCGCTTCGCTACTAAATCATTACGTACATCTTTAGCCGCCATGCCTGCGAGCTTGAGCAAGAAACTTTTCGGCTCTGGCAACGCATCAGGGTCTACGGGAAGGTGCCCTCGTGGACCGAATAGCTGGCGCATCGCAACGTGGTCGGCCAAAAGCCAGGATTCAGTCTCCCGAACCGCGACACGGAATATAAGTTCCTTGGGTCGTTCGCGTTTGCCAAGCCATTGTTCGATCAGGA
>JANOCN010000450.1:0-2628 GCA_031412185.1 Betaproteobacteria bacterium
GCAACCACGACCTGATCTCGCGCACCCATTTTGCGCGCTTCCTGGTCGAGACCGGTGTGTGCCGCGACACCAACGAGGTCTTCCGCAAATACCTGACCGATGGCAAACCCGGCTTTGTGGAACACCGCTGGGCCACCCTCAAGGACGCGGTAGGCTGGATCACCCAGGCCGGGGGCGCGGCAGTCATCGCCCACCCAGCGCGGTATAGATTTACTGCCAACGAAGAGTTCGCACTTTTTACCGAGTTCAAAAACTACGGCGGACAAGCTGTGGAGGTGGTCACCGGTAGCCACAGCGCGGCGGAGTACGTGACCTATGCCGATACCGCCCGCGAGTTCGGGTTGGCGGCATCGCGCGGCAGCGACTTTCACAGCCCCGGCGAATCACATACCGATCTGGGCACCCTGCCGCTCCTGTCGGCCGGGCTGACGCCGGTATGGGAGTTGCTGGAGTCGCGCATCCAGTAGCATGGCCCAGTTTTTCGACGTTCACCCCGACAACCCGCAAATACGCCTGCTAAAACAAGCGGTGGTCTTACTTGGTCAAGGCGGCATCCTGGCGGTGCCTACCGACTCCAGCTATGCCCTGGCTTGCCACCTGGACGACAAGGCGGCGGCCGACCGGCTGCGCAAGATACGCGGCGTGGACGACAAACACCACCTTACCCTGCTGTGCCGCGACCTGAGTGAACTGGCCAACTATGCGCGGGTCGACAACAAACAATTCCGGCTTATCAAGTCGGCCACTCCCGGCCCCTACACCTTCATTCTCGAAGCCAGCAAAGAGGTGCCGCGACGTGTGAGCCACCCGCAGCGCAAGACCATCGGGGTACGGGTGCCGCACCACCCGACCCTGCAGGCGCTGCTGGCACTGCACAATGGGCCGCTGCTGGCAACCACACTGATAGCGCGTGGCGAGTCGGAGCCGCTAAACGACGCACGCGAGATCCGCGAACGTTTCGAGCACCAGATCGAGGCGGTGATCGATGCAGGTGCCTGCGCGCAGGAGCCCACCACGGTGGTCGACCTGACCGGCAGCGAACCGGTGTTGCTGCGCCAGGGCCGGGGCGATGCTGCGGCGCTTGGCTTGTAAGAACCTGTTGCGCATTGCCCGACGCAACCACTCTGAGACAATCATCCCGTGGATATAGAAAACCTGATTCAGACTGTTCTCATCTATGCGATACCCGTGCTTTTTGCCATCACCGTGCACGAGGCGGCGCACGGTTACGTAGCGCGCTATTTCGGTGACAACACGGCTTATGTGCTGGGCCGTGTGACACTCAACCCGGTCAAACACATCGACCCCATCGGCACCATCCTGATGCCGCTGATGTTGTACTTTGCCACCTCGGGCGCGTTCTTGTTTGGTTATGCCAAACCGGTGCCAGTGCGTTTCGGCAACCTGCGCAACCCCAAACGCGACATGATCTGGGTGGCGCTGGCCGGCCCGGGTGTGAATCTGGTTCAGGCGTTCTTTTGGGGAGCCCTGCTGCTGGTTCTGCAGGGGCTGGACGTCAATGAGGTGTTCTTCATCAAGATGTGCCAGGGCGGCGTGTTGGTCAACGTAGTGATGTTTGTCTTCAACCTGTTCCCGTTGCCGCCCCTGGACGGGGGTCGCATCCTGGTCGGATTGCTGCCGTACCGCCAGGCCGCACTGGTATCGCGTATCGAGCCATGGGGCTTCTTTATCGTGATGGCATTGGTGGTCGCCGGCGTCATCAGCGCGCTGTGGATGCAACCCCTGATGGGGCTGACCTTCGGCTTGCTGAACCTGCTTTTGACGCCCTTCTCGTGGCTGTTTGGTTGAACGCTTTTTTTACCCATCCCCCATGGCCATCACCCGCTTCCTCACCGGCATCACCACCTCCGGCACGCCGCACCTGGGCAACTACGTGGGCTCGATCCGCCCGTCGGTGCGCGCCAGCTTGCGCGCTGATGTGGAGAGTTTTTATTTTCTGGCCGACTACCACGCGCTGATCAAGGTCGAGGAGCCTTCACGTATCCAGCGCTCCACGCTCGAGATTGCAGCAAGCTGGCTGGCGGCCGGCCTGGACCCGGAGCGCGTCACGTTCTACCGCCAGTCCGACATACCCGAAATACCCGAACTCACATGGTTTTTGACATGTGTCACGGGCAAGGGCATCCTGAACCGCGCCCATGCGTACAAAGCCGCGGTGGACAAGAACACCGCTGCGGGCACCGACACCGACGCAGACGTGACCGCCGGTCTGTTCATGTACCCGGTGCTGATGGGTGCCGACATCCTGATGTTCAATGCGCACAAAGTGCCGGTCGGGCGCGACCAGGTCCAGCACCTGGAGATGGCGCGTGATATGGCCAGCAGTTTCAACCACCGCTATGGCCAACACTTTGTGCTGCCCGAGGTGGTGATAGAGGAGTCGGTAGCCACATTGCCCGGTGTCGACGGGCGCAAGATGAGCAAGAGCTACGACAACCATATCCCGCTGTTCTCAAAGCCAGAGCAGTTGAAGAAGCTGATCGCCGGCATCGTCACCGACTCACGCGCGCCGGGTGAGCCCAAGGAGGTTGCAGGTTCGGCACTGTTCCAGATTTACCAGGCGTTCGCCACCGAGCAGGAGACCGAAGCATTGCGCCAGGCCTACGC
>JANOCN010000451.1:0-2717 GCA_031412185.1 Betaproteobacteria bacterium
GCCAATCCAAAAGGCGGTGTGGGCAAGTCCACGCTTGCCACCAATATTGCAGGCTATTTTGCATCGCAGGGGCACGCGGTGATCCTGGGCGACGCCGACCGGCAGCAGTCCTCCCGCCTGTGGCTGAGCTTGCGCCCGGCAGCTACGCGGCCCATCGGTACCTGGAATATCAGCGCTGACATGATCGCCCGGCCGCCCAAAGGCACTACCCATGTGGTGTTGGACACACCTGCTGGTTTGCACGGCTGGCGCTTCAACGACGTGATCAAGATGGCCGATAAAGTTATCGTGCCGCTGCAACCCAGTGTGTTTGACATTTTTGCCACGCGGGCTTTCCTGGATGATCTGGCCAAAGGCAAATACGCGGGCAGGGCGCAAGTGGGTTTGGTGGGCATGCGGGTGGATGCGCGCACCATCGCCGCCGACAAGCTGCACGCATTTGTGGACACGCTTGGTTTACCGGTGTTGGGTTATCTGCGCGACACGCAAAATTATGTGCACCTTGCCGCCCGCGGGCTGACATTGTTCGACGTCGCCCCGGGTCGGGTCGAGAAAGACCTGGAACAGTGGCAGGCGATATGCCGTTGGCTCGACAAATGAATGCAGCGCCCGGCACAAGCACCAACCACGCAGACCGATGAAGACTTTTCAGACCCTGTCCGAACTGGCCGCTTTGGTGGGCCACGAAGTTGCCGTGAGCGACTGGACCACGATTACGCAGGAGCAGGTGAACCAGTTCGCGCAAGCCACCGGCGACCAACAGTGGATTCACGTCGATGTGGAGCGCGCCAAGGCGGGTCCTTTCGGCGCGCCGATAGCCCATGGGTTCCTGACGCTGTCTTTGGTCCCCACATTTTTTGCGTCGGCGCTGGAAGTTGTGGAGTCGCGCATGGGCGTGAACTACGGGCTCAACAAGGTGCGGTTTACTGCGCCGGTGCCGGTGGGTAGCCGGCTACGGGCACGCATGACACTGCTCAAATGCGAGCCGATCGATAACAGCGGGTTCCAGATGACCTGGGCCGTGGCGGTGGAGCGCGAAGGTGCCGCCAAACCGGTCTGTGTGGCCGAGTCCATCGTCCGACGTTACCCCTGACGAGCCGCCTTCTGAGGCGTCGGGGTGAAGCCGTTCTGCCGCCAGGCCTCGAACACCGCTACGGCCACCGCGTTGGACAGATTCAGGCTGCGCTGGCCTGTGCACATAGGCAGGCGCAGGCACTGTGCGGGAGCGAAGGTGTCGCGTACGGTCTGGGGCAGGCCCCGGGTTTCCGAACCGAAGACCAGCCAGTCTCCGGGAAAAAACGTCTCCTCGTAGGCGCTGCGCGTCGCCTGGGTGGTGAAAGCAAACAGGCGCGCGGGCAAGGGCTGCTGGCTCTCCAGAAAGTCCGCCCACTGCGCATGGTGGTGCACGGATACGTATTCGTGGTAGTCCAGACCAGCCCGACGCAGTTGTTTGTCGTCCATCGAAAACCCGAGCGGGCCGACCAGGTGCAGACTGCAGCCGGTATTGGCTGCCAGCCGGATGACGTTGCCAGTGTTGGGCGGAATTTCAGGTTCGACCAGAACAATACGGAACATAAGCGGCATTGTCCTGCGTCAGGACCCATTAGGCTGGAAGAACTCGGCGCGCGCCAGCACCACGCCGGTGATGTGGGCTGCACCGGCCGCGCGCAGGGCCTGTGCCGCCGAATGGAGCGAAGCGCCGCTGGTCATCACGTCGTCGACCAGCACCAGCTTTGCGCCGACCAGCCGTCGGGCGTTCAGCGGTTCCACCGCAAACGCATGTTGAACATTGCGCAGGCGCTGCTCACGTTTGAGTGCGCTTTGCGCCGGTGTGTCCCGGATCCGCAACAAAACACGGTGGTCCAGCTTGGCCGGTGCCAGCTTCCGGGCCAGCAACAACGCCTGGTTGAATCCGCGTTCCCGTAAGCGCTGCTCTGACAACGGCATCGGCAACACCAGTGTTGCCTGTTCCAGCGCCGGTTCCACCCAGGGCGTGCTGCGCAGCAAGGTGGCAAAACTCTTGGCCCAGCCGGGGCGGGCGCGAAATTTGAAGTCGACTATCAGGCGTGACCACGGAAATTCATACGCCACGGCAGCAAGGCAGGCATCCAGCGGCGGCGGATGCAGCAGGCACGCACCGCATTGAGGGATATCACCCGTGACCGGCAGCGCGCAGGTCCGGCAACGTGCCTGCGGTTGCGCGAAACGCACTACACAGGCCTCGCACAGCGGCTGGGTCGGCCAGCTTCGACATACAGCGCACTGGCTGGGCACCCGTGCTTGCAGATTCTCCATAAGTGCGTGGAACATCGAATCAATATACTCGCCGCTCTGCAGCCCACAGATTCATGTCGACCGAGCGCCCCCCAACCATTGATCCCCCAGCCGCGTCGCGTTGGGCCAATTCGCTGCGCGACGCTGCGCCCTGGCTGCACGAAGAAGTGGCACGGCGCATGGCTGATCGACTGCAGTGGATCAAACTGCAACCTCTGGCGTGGGCCGACTGGGAGCCAATGCGCGGTGGACTCGCGGGGCACGCGATGGTGGCAAAACACTACCCGAAAGCACGCTGTTTTGTGGTGGAGCCGAATCCCGCGCGGCTGCAGGCGGCGCAGCGCGCATTGCGCAAACCCTGGTGGGCGGCCTGGGGCGGGTCGTTGGGGCGGCCGGTTTTTGCCATGCCCGGCGAAGGCACGGTGCAGATGGTGTGGGCAAAT
>JANOCN010000452.1:0-7948 GCA_031412185.1 Betaproteobacteria bacterium
GAAAGAGCAGCTGATGTTCGCCCGCGAGTTGCAAAAGCTCGAAAAAGACATCGGCGGAATCCAGGACATGGCCGCGCTGCCGGACGCAATTTTCGTGATCGACGTCGGTTACCACAAGATCGCTGTCGCGGAAGCCAAGAAGCTCGGTATTCCATTGATCGGCGTGGTCGATTCCAACCACTCCCCCGAAGGCATCGACTATGTCATCCCGGGCAATGACGACTCGGCCAAGGCGGTAACCCTGTACGCACGCGGTATCGCCGATGCGGTCATGGAAGGGCGTGCCAACGCGGTAGATGATGTGGTGAAAGCCGTGTCTGCCGAAACCTCGGACGAGTTTGTTGAAGTCAACGAGGTAGCGGCCTGAGTGCCTCACGGCCAGCCAGAAACGGGGCTTTGGTGCCCCTTTTTTTTAGCATTGGTACCCCACCCACAGTGTCGGGGCATTAGCGCAACGTTTTTTCGATTCAAGTAGGGGAAATCAGATGACTGCAATCAGTGCCAGCATGGTGGCGGAGCTGCGCGGCAAGACCGATGCGCCAATGATGGAGTGCAAACGCGCGTTGACCGAGGCGCAGGGCGATATGGCCAAGGCGGAAGAGCTTCTGCGCGTGAAGCTGGGTACCAAGGCCGGCAAAGCGGCAGGTCGGGTGACCGCAGAAGGCGTGATCGCCTTGTGGCGCGATGCAGACCGCGGCGCGATGATCGAAGTCAATTGCGAGACTGACTTCGTGACCAAGAACGACAGCTTTCTGGCGCTGGCAAACGCTGCCGCCGCACTGGCAGGCGAGCACAACCCGGCCGACACCACAGCCTTGGGTGCGCTCGCATATGCGCAGGACGGTTTTGGTCCCACGCTGGAAGATGTGCGCAAGGGTCTGATTGGCAAGATCGGCGAGAACATGAGCTTTCGCCGTTTCAAGCGGTTCGCATCAGGTGCCAAGCTGGCCACCTATCTGCACGGCACGCGAATTGGGGTCGTGGTCGAGTTTGAAGGCGACGAGGTGGCGGCCAAGGACGTCGCGATGCATGTCGCTGCGATGAAACCGGTGGCGCTGTCGAGTGCCGATGTTCCGGCCGAGCTGGTGGCCCGTGAGCGGTCGGTTGCCGCTGCCAAGGCGGCCGAGGATGCGGCGGTCGCAGTTGCCGCCGGAAAACCAGTACAGAGTGCAGAGATCGTCGCCAAACGAGTTGAAGGCGGCGTCCAGAAGTACCTGAAGGAAGTCTCCCTGTTCGACCAGTCTTTTGTGAAGAATGACAAGCAGACCGTCGGGCAGATGCTCAAGGCTGCCAACACCGGCGTGAAGGCATTCACCCTGTATGTGGTTGGCGAGGGTATCGAGAAGAAGGTAGACGACTTTGCCGCCGAAGTGGCGGCGCAGGTGGCCTCTGCCAAACAGGTGCATTGAGCGCTGCCGCATGTCAGTAGCCGCAGGGGCCTGATTTTTGCCATTGACCGAAGACCAGGAGTTGCCCATGCTTGACGCCAGACCTGCCCACAAACGCATTCTGCTCAAATTGTCGGGCGAGGCGTTGATGGGCGATGACCAGTTTGGTATCAACCGCACCACGATCGTGCGTATGGTGGACGAAGTTGCCGAAGTAACACGGCTCGGGGTCGAGGTTGCCATAGTGATCGGTGGTGGCAACATTTTCCGTGGCGTGGCTGGCGGATCGGTGGGGATGGACCGGGCTACCGCAGACTATATGGGCATGCTGGCGACCGTGATGAATGCACTGGCGCTGGGTGACACCATGAACAAGGCAGGGCTGACGGCCAGGGTCATGTCCGCCATATCGATCGAACAGGTGGTCGAGCCTTACGTTCGGCCTAAAGCGCTGCAATACCTGGAAGAGGGCAAAGTGGTAATTTTTGCCGCGGGCACGGGTAACCCCTTCTTTACCACCGACACTGCGGCCGCATTGCGCGGCGCGGAGATTGGTGCCGAGGTGGTGCTCAAGGCGACCAAGGTGGACGGTGTTTACAGTGCCGACCCAAAGAAAGACCCACTTGCCACACGCTATAGCAAGATATCCTTCGACGAGGCGATGGCCAAGAACCTGGGCATCATGGATGCTACGGCTTTTGCGCTGTGTCGCGATCAGAAGCTGCCGATCAAGGTGTTTTCGATCCTCAAACACGGGGCGCTAAAGCGTGTGGTGATGGGTGATGACGAGGGAACCCTGGTCTATGCGTGACAATCGGGCGTTTGTATCTGGCGGGTAGTGGGGCCCGCCGTGGTTTTTGCGGGGACTGAGAATGGACATTGCTGAAATCAGAAAAACGGCCGAAGCCAAGATGGACCAGTCCATTCTGGCTTTCAAAGGCAACTTGACGAAGATTCGCACGGGTCGGGCCAACCCTGCCCTGCTGGATTCGGTGCAGGTGGAGTACTACGGTGCCATGCTGCCGATCAGCCAGGTCGCCAACGTGGCGTTGCTGGACGCGCGGACCATCAGCATCCAGCCTTGGGAAAAAGGCATGGGTGCAAAAATTGAAAAAGCCATCCGCGAAAGCGATCTGGGGCTCAACCCGGCATCCATGGGTGACTTGATCCGCGTTCCGATGCCTGCCATGACCGAGGAGCGGCGAAAAGAACTCACCAAAGTGGTACGCGGCGAGGGCGAAGCTGCCAAGATTGCGGTGCGCAACCTGCGGCGCGATGCCAACGAAGGCGTCAAGAAGCTGGTCCGGGACAAACTGGCATCGGAAGATGACCACAAACGCTCAGAGACAGAAATTCAGCGGGTCACCGACCGCCATATCCTGGCGATTGAGCAGCTGGTGGCGGCGAAAGAGCAGGACATCATGGCGGTGTAATGCTAAGGCTCGGCCTGCAGCATCTTCCGCACTCCCGAACCGCATGAGAACACCTGCCCTGGTCCCGCAGCATATTGCCATCGTCATGGACGGCAATGGGCGTTGGGCTACGCGCCGCTTCCTGCCCCGGGTTGCAGGGCACAAGTCGGGCGTGGATGCGCTGCGCCGCTGTGTGCGAGCCTGTGCGGTGCGCGGCGTTTCGGTGTTGACGGTTTTTGCGTTTTCTTCCGAAAACTGGAACCGGCCGGCCGAAGAGGTCTCCGGTTTGATGGAGCTGCTGGTGATGGCACTGTCGCGTGAGGTGCCCCAACTCGTTAAAGACGGCGTCTGTCTGCGCTTCCTTGGCGAGCGCGCCGGCCTGTCTGCGGTGGTCAGTGGCGGTCTGTCCCGTGCTGAAGAGGCCACATCACACTGCAAACGGCTGGTGTTGAACGTGTGTTTCAACTATGGCGGACGTTGGGATATCGTGCAGGCAGCCGCCAAGCTGGCTGCCGAGGGTCGACCTATCACTGAAGAAAGCCTGGGTGGCGCAATGCAGATGGGCCGGGTTGCGGACCCCGACCTGATCATCCGCACAGGCGGCGAGCAACGCATCAGCAACTTTCTGCTTTGGCAGGCCGCGTACTCCGAACTGTACTTCAGCGACAAGTTATGGCCCGAGTTTGACGAGGAGGCGCTGGACCAGGCGATTGCAGCCTTCAGCCAGCGGGAGCGTCGTTTTGGCAAAACGTCCGAGCAGGTGCTGCTGCCTGCCAGCAGACAGCAAGCCGCCTGAATCATTCCATGCTGTTGCAACGCATCATCACCGCAGTCGTGCTGCTGCTGGTTCTGCTGCCTGCACTCTTTTACCCCGGTTACGCCCCATTTTGCGTATTGGCCGTGCTGTTTATTGCCGCCGGGGCCTGGGAGTGGGCACGGCTTGCCGGGTATGGGCAAGCGGCGTCGCTCGCTGCAGCGACCGGGTGTGCACTGGTTTGCGCGCTTGCCTGGGCCAGCGGCATGCTGCATGAACGTCTGTTGTGGTTGTGGGGATGTGCAGCGGTGGCCTGGGTGCTGGGCGGGGCGTGGTTACTGCGCAGTGGCCCTGCACCGTGGTCGAGGTTGCCCAGGGCCATCCGGCTGGTGATCGGTCTGTTGCTGCTGTTCGTGGCGTGGTTGGCGGTCGCGCAGGCGCGGGTGGTCGGCATCAATTTCCTGTTGTCGGTATTGCTGCTGGTTTGGGTGGCGGATATCTTCGCCTACTTTTCCGGACGCGCCTGGGGTGGGCGTATCGCCCGCAAAAAACTTGCGCCGAGCATCAGTCCCGGCAAGAGTTGGGAGGGTGTCTGGGGCGGTATGGCGGCGGTGCTGGTCCTCGCGGTGACCTGGCGCTGGGCAGAAACCGGTTGGCGGCCAGACGCACCGAGCCTGTTCGGCCATCTGCTGGCCGACCGGCAGTGGTACTGGCTGCTGGCGGTGGTCTGGCTTGCAGGAATGAGTGTGGTTGGCGATCTGGTGGAGTCGCTGGTCAAGCGCGCTGCGGCCGTCAAGGACAGCAGCAGTTTGCTGCCCGGCCACGGCGGGGTGCTGGACCGGCTCGATGCCTTGTTGCCCACGCTGCCTTTGGCGATGCTGGTATACCGCTGGTGAGCCCGCGCAGCATGTCGTCGCTCCAACCATCACCGCAGCCGGTACTGCAGCCTTTGTTGCAACCGTTACTGCAACCCTCCCTGCAACGTGTTGCGGTACTCGGCTCCACCGGCTCGGTCGGTGTCAACACCCTGGAGGTGATCGGCCGCCACCCGGAGCGGTTTGCAGTCTTTGCGCTGACCGCAGCGACACAGGTGGATCTGATGCTGGCACAGTGCAGCCGCTTCCAGCCGGTCTACGCGGTTATGGCGAGTGCGCCGCACGGGAAGCTACTCCAAGAAAAGTGCCGCGCCCTGGGTCTTGCGACACGTGTGCTGAACGGGCCCGCGGCGATTGCACAGGTGGCCGCGGACGAAAGAGTGGACACGGTCATGGCCGCTATCGTCGGCGCTGCGGGGCTCGATGCGTGCCTGCATGCGGCGCGGGCCGGCAAACGCCTGCTGCTGGCCAACAAGGAAGCGCTGGTGGTCGGTGGTGAGTTATTCCTGAAGGCGGTGGCGCAAGGGGGCGCCAAGCTGTTGCCGATAGACAGCGAACATTCGGCCATTTTCCAGTCCCTGCCCGATGACCCTGGCACCTGGGCCCAGTGTGTCGACAAACTCATACTTACCGCCTCGGGTGGGCCGTTTCGGGAGCGTGATCCGGCCAGCTTGCGCGACGTGACGCCCGAGCAGGCCTGTGCACACCCCAATTGGGTGATGGGGCGCAAGATTTCGGTCGATTCGGCCACCATGATGAACAAGGCGCTGGAGGTGATCGAGGCGCGTTATCTGTTTGGTGTGCGTCCGCAGCAGATTGATGTGGTGCTTCATCCGCAAAGCGTCATCCACTCGATGGTGCAGTTTCATGATCATTCGATCGTGGCGCAACTGGGAACCCCTGACATGCGGGTACCGATCGCCTACGGTTTGTCATGGCCGACGCGGATGGCGTCCGGGGCCTCGGCACTCGATTTTTCGACCCTTGCCGCATTGACGTTCGAGTCCATCCACCTCGCGCAGCACCAGCAGCGTTTCCCCGGATTGAAGCTGGCCTGGCAGGTCCTGGAAGCGCCAGCCGGAACGCCAGCGGTGCTGAACGCTGCCAATGAGGTCGCCGTGGCGGCTTTTCTGGAGCGCCGCCTACGGTTCGACCAGATTCACGCGATTAACGAGGCCACCCTCAGCGCCGTGCATGCCGTAGCGACCGGTTCGCTGGAAGAGCTGTTGGCGCTCGACAGCGAGGCCCGCAACAAGGCAAACGGCCTGGTGCGCGATATGGGGACAGTGGCATGACGGGAGACGCAGCATGTTGACGGTGGCCGCCTTTGTGCTCGCTTTGGGGGTGCTGATTGCCGTGCATGAGTACGGCCACTACCGGGTGGCGGTCGCGTGCGGCGTCAAGGTACTGCGGTTCTCGGTGGGTTTTGGCAAGACCCTGGTGCGCTGGCAACCCAAAGGTTCGCCCACGGAGTTCATCATCGCGGCTTTCCCGATCGGCGGCTACGTGAAGATGCTCGACGAGCGCGAAGGCGATGTGGACGCCAGTGAACGGCACCTGGCATTCAACACGCAGCCACTCGCGGCGCGTGCAGCCATTGTTGCCGCCGGACCTCTGATCAACCTGCTGCTGGCGGTGGTGTTGTATGCGGTCGTCAACTGGAGTGGTGTTGAGCAGGCGCGGGCGGTCCTGGCAAGCCCGATTCCCGGCTCGCTGGCCGAGAAATCAGGTCTGGCGGGTGGCGAAATTGTTTCGCATGGCGGATTTGACGGAGATGCGCTGGACGACATCCAATCATTTGAAGACCTGCGCTGGATGCTAGCTCGTGGTGCCTTGCAAAGCCGTGATGTCCGGTTGGTGGTGGCGGCGCAGCCGGGTGGCAAGACGCGCGAGGTGCTGCTCAAGATGGATCAGGTGCTGTCGCGCGAAGTCGATGCCCAGCTATTTCGCCAGGTCGGAATCGTCGGCCCGTTGACGCGGGCCGTGGTGGGCGAGGTCATGCCGGGCGGGGCGGCAGCAGCGGCCGGGCTTTTGCAGGGCGACCAGGTATTGCGTTTTGGCCAGACCCCGGTGGTGGACGGTCAGCAGTTGCGCGATCTGATTCGCGGGTCGGTGCGCGATGGTTTGCCGGTGGCATCTGTCTGGACGGTGCAGCGGGCTGCAACGCAACTGCAGCTCGACGTGAAGCCGCAGGTTGTTCAGGAAGGCGGGCAGGCTCCCGGCTAGATCGGCGCGTACGTAGGGGCGCCGCCCGAGCGGGTGACGGTCCGGTTCGGACCGGTCGACGGCTTGTGGAATGGTCTCGTGCGGACCTGGGAGGTGTCTGCCTTAAGCCTGCGCATGATCGGGCGCATGGTGATCGGAGAGGCATCGCTGAAGAATCTGAACGGCCCGTTGACCATCGCCGATTACGCGGGCAAATCCGCCAGCCAGGGTCTGACACAATACCTGCTGTTCATCGCCCTGATCAGTGTGAGTCTGGGGGTTCTTAATCTGCTCCCGTTGCCGGTTTTGGATGGCGGGCACCTCATGTATTATCTTTGGGAGGCCGCGACCGGCAAGGGTGTTACAGATGCCTGGATGGAGCGTTTGCAGCGAGGCGGCGTGGCGGTCCTCCTCATGATGATGGTGATCGCGCTGTACAACGATGTGGCCCGGATCCTGGGATAGATGTCCATACGCCGCCGTGCCGTGCCGGACCGACTTTTACTGAAAACAATGCAACTCAAACGATTTCGCCGGAGTCTTCTTTGCCTGGCCCTTGCCATGGGTGCCTGGACCGGCCAGGTCTGGGCGGTAGAGCCGTTCGTTGTGCGCGACATCCGCGTCGAGGGCCTGCAAAGGGTAGAGGCGGGGACGATTTTTGCGTCGCTGCCGGTGCGCGTCGGCGACACCTACGACGACGAAAAAGGTGCCGCTGCGATCCAGGCACTGTTTGCCCTGGGGCTGTTCAAGGATGTGCGTATCGAGGTCAGCGGCAATGTGCTGGTGGTGGTGCTCGAAGAACGCCCTACGGTTGCCGATGTCGATTTCAGCGGCAACAAGGAGTTCGAAAAGGATGCGCTGTCCAAGGCATTGCGGGACATTGGTCTGGCAGATGGCCGCCCGTTTGACCGGGCGCTGGTGGACCGCGCCGAACAGGAGCTGAAACGCCAGTACATCAACCGCAGTTTCTACGCCGCCGAAGTGGTTACCACGGTAACCCCGATAGAGCGCAACCGGGTCAACCTGGCGTTCACGGTATCGGAGGGCCAGCGGGCCAGGATCAAGGAAATCCGTATCGTAGGCAACAAGGTCTTCAACGCATCCACCCTTACGGATCTGTTCGATCTGGACACCGGGGGCTGGCTGAGCTGGTACACCAAGTCGGACCAGTACTCCCGCGCCAAGCTAAACGCCGACATCGAAACGCTGCGCTCCTACTATTTGACCCGCGGTTACCTGGAGTTCAGGATCGACTCCACCCAGGTGGTGATATCGCCTGACAAACAGGACATCAGCATCGCCATCAACGTGACC
>JANOCN010000453.1:0-7845 GCA_031412185.1 Betaproteobacteria bacterium
TTCATCCCGGCCGAGCACTACATCGACGCGGTGTGGGACAACGTGCGCATGAACAATATTGCGCAGCATTTCACCACCGCTTTCCTGGCCAGATACCTGAAAAACGACGCCAGCATGGATGGCTACCTGAACCTGCTTGAAAACGCCAAAGACGGCAAGTTCTCAGCCGAGGCGAATGGCACGTTCAAAGCCGATCACACCTACTGGAAGGGTTTCCCGGACCGCACTGCAGCCGGCCTGCGGTTGGAGCAACGCAAGCCCCAGTAATAGTATGTGGAGCTTGTCGGTCCCCTGGTGGGAACTGGTGCTGCGCAGCGCGGTGGTGTTCGGTGCCCTGCTACTGCTGCTGCGGCTTACCGGCAAACGCCAGGTCGGACAGCTTGCTCCGAACGACCTGGTGTTGCTGCTGATCCTGTCCAACGCGGTGCAGAATTCGATGAACGCTGGAGACAACTCGCTGCTGGGTGGCCTGATTTCTGCCGTTACGTTGGTGGGTTTGAACTATGGCGTGAACTGGCTGGTAGTCAAGAGCCGAAAGGTGGAACGTTTTGTTGACGGGCGGCCGCAGATTCTGGCCCGCGACGGCGTGTTGTTCGATGGTGTACTGGCCGACGCCGGTATTACCACCGACGAATTCGACGGCGCATTGCGCCAGAACGGGTGCCGCACGGTCCATGAGGTACAGCTCGCGATCCTGGAGACCAACGGCTCCATCAGCGTGTTGCAGAAGTAGGGCGCACCGCTCTCAGACGGGTGTCATGGTGCTGGCGTGTACTTCTGCCGGGTCACGGCTTGAGAAGTGCAGAGCGATGCCGGCTTCCTCCAACACCGTGCGGGAGTAGATGAAGGATTCGCCCCACACCGGGTCGGCCAGGTCAGGTGCCAGCGTGTGTAGGTTGGCGATACCCGATTGCACGATCGCGCGGGCGCAGTCCACACACGGAAAATAGGTGCTGGCCAGGGTAGCACCCTGCAGCGCCACACCAGCCCTGGCCGCCGCATAAATCGCGTTGCGCTCGGCGTGCTCCATCCAGATCAGGCGCCCGTTGCCCGCGTGCCGGACTTCGGTGTTTCGCACTCCCCGCGGAAACGTGTTGCAGCTATGGATGGGCGCACCCTGTAGCGGCAGCAACACGGCGCCTACTTTGCGCACATGGTTAGGGCTCAGGCGCGCGGCCCCGATAGCCGCCTCCATCAACGCGTCAGTATTCACAGGATTCGCTCCAGAAGTGGGCACCGGATTCAGGCAAAGTGGTCGAACGACCGGAAGTGGTTGGCCACCGCGTGCCCCAAAGCGTCGATCAGGCGCAGCCCGGGTTGCGCCTGCACTACGCCAATGCGGGTAACGCGCGTCGCGCTGGCTGTGGCGGCGGCTTGTACTGCGTCACGTTCTGCAGGGGGAGCAGTAAAGGCGAGTTCGTAGTCGTCGCCGCCAGCCAATATGCAGCTCAGGCGAATGTCGGTGCCTTGCATCTCGTGCACTCCCTGCGTTTCGCAGGCCATCAGAGTGTCGGCCAGCGACAGGTCAACACATGCACCCACGCTCGATGCGGCCAACACATGGCCCAGGTCGCCGAGCAGGCCGTCGCTCACATCGATGGCCGCTGTGGCGATGCCGCGCAACACCATGCCCAGCGCGACCCGTGGCTCGGGGCTTTCGAGACGTCGCCGCGCTTGGGTCAACAGCGTGGGTGGCAGCACCAACCGGCCCGACAGGGCTTCGAGTGCCAGCCGGGCATCGCCCAGCGTGCCGCTCACATAAACGTCATCGCCCACCTGGGCACCCGAACGCAGCAGCGCCTGGCTGCGCCCAGCCTGCACCGGCACCTCGCCCAGCACCGTGATGCAGATATTGAGCGGCCCGCGAGTGGTGTCGCCACCAATCAGCTCGCAGCCATGCGTATCCGCCAGCGCCAGCAGGCCCCGCGAAAAAGGCTCCAGCCATTGATCGTCGGCTCGCGGCAAGGCAAGCGCCAGCGTAAACGCCAGCGGCTGCGCACCACAGGCCGCCAGATCACTGAGATTGACCGCCAGGGCCTTGTAGCCCAGGGTGTGCGGGTCCACGTCGGCAAAAAAATGCCGACCCTCGACCAGCATATCGCTGGAGATCGCCAGCTGGTGGCCGGGGCGCGGTTGCCACAGCGCGCAGTCGTCGCCCACGCCCAGCACAGCGCGGCGGGCCGGGCGCTGGAAATACGCGCGTATCAGCTCAAACTCGCCCATCGTCCACTGCCGGGCCCGGCCTGAAGAATTCCAGCGGTTTGTGGCGCAACCGCCCCAGGATTGCGGACCGTATCCGGGCGCGGTCCACCGCGCCAATGTTGTGCGAGAGCAGGGCAACCCGGAACGCGCAATAAAAGCTTACCCCCAGATTCAGTGCGCCAATCACCGGAATGGCGGCCACACACCACCAGAACGCGCTCTGGTGCACCACCCCCCACCCGATGGACGCCGCGGCAGCCGCAAGTTGTCCGGCTGAGAGGGTGACGTGGCGAAGCTCCAGGCCCAAGCCCAAAAAGTCGGCAAAGGCGGGCACCATCCCCAACATCAGCCCAAGCGAAATGTTGGAGGCAAAGCCGGAGATGTTGTTGCGCAGGAAGGTGGCCCAGCGGTCACTGCGTCGCGCACCCAGGCGTTGCGTAAAGGCCGGGTTGTAGCGCAGCGCCGAGTCAAGACGGTAAAACACGAACGCGTTCTCGGTCCAGCCAGCAATGATGCTCGACGCAAACAACAACACCCCGGTGACTGCCGCAAACAGCATGCTGGGACCGAGCAGGGTCAGCGAATGCAACACGTATTGGGCGTCTTTGGCATTCAACATGGGTTGGCCACTCGCCAACTGGATCGCACCCGAAATAAGCAACACCGCCGGAAACACGATGCCGACATTGCCCAGCACGGCCGCCACCTGCGAACGCACCAGGTGTGTGACCTCGTCCACAAACTCGCTCATCGACGATGGCCCGCTGAGGTCCTTGAGCCGCGCGGCCATGGCCGGCGCCGTCATGGCCGGCTGCTTGGTAGCCAGTGTGCAATGCAGCAGCTGGATCACCACAAAACTGCCCGCATACACCACGCTGGACCAGACGCCGTTCCAGAACGCCGACAGCCCGAGCGCCATGACTGCAAATTTCAGCAAGGTAGTTACTGCTGTCAAAGCACCACCGCCAGCGGCTTTGCGCAACATATCGCGGTATTCCTCGCGGCTGCGCGTGATGTAGTGCTCGCCCACCTCCGAGCTGCGTTCGGTCACCTTGGAAGCCAACATGGAAGAGTTGGACGCGACCAGCGAACGCAGGCTGCGCCGGTCGCGCCCCACCAGCACCAGGTGCGCTAGCAGTTTGACGGTGCTCAGGCCCGGCCGGGGTGCACTCAGGCAATCCAGTAGTGCGCGGATGCGCAGGATACGCTCGCGCACCTGGCGCACCCGGAACACCAGGCTCACCGACACGCCGTTTTCGTCCAGGTGCGCGTACACCGAGGCAGTTGCCGCCCGGCAGGCCTCCAACTGGGTGCGAAACTGCTGCAGCGCATCCTGAAATTCCACCTGGCGCGGGTCGTGGACATCCTCGGGTACCGATACGGCACGTACAAAAGTTGCGCGCAGGCGGTCGAAGTCAGACGCCAGCGTGTGGAACGGCGCACTCGCGCGCGCCTGGGCACTCATGCGCAAGCGCAACTCAGACGCAAACCCGGCCGCCCGGACCTGGCTGGTGCAGATGGTGATGGCCTCAAGCAGCATGTTCTGCCAGTCACTGGTGGGAATGCTGTCGGTATTGTTGCGCTGCGGCTCCAGCATTGCGGCAGTACGGGTGAGCTGGTCTTCGTCCAGCGCCAGCATCCACTGGGCGTCGAACGCGTCCGACAGGACCAGCGAGAACAGCTCGGACGCGTCCAGCGTTTCGGGTGTGCCGGGCAGCACCTTCTGGCGCAGCCGCTCGGCGAACTCGCTCACAAACGCGTTGCGCGACGAGAAGCCGTAGTCGGCCAGCAGTACCGCCACATCCACGGTTCGGGTCAGCGCACGCCACCATTGCTGCAGGCGCAGCACCTTGTCGGGCCGCGCCTGCAGGGCATCGAGCAACAAACCCACCCGCGCTACAGCGCCTGGAACCGACCTGGCATCGCCGCGTATCCATGCGAGCAGCGCCACCAGCCACAAATGGCGTTCAACCAGTGTGCCTTCCGGGTCAAGTGAGTCCAGCAGCCCTTGCAAGTCGCGCATGGTCAGGAGGTGCCGACTGTTGCCTCTCACGCTCTCAGTGCAGAGTGCGCGAGCCGCCGCTCAAGGCGTCGAGCACAAACATCGGTACGTCGGTGTCAAACTTTTCACCATCTTCAGCCACACAGAAAAAGCTGCCGTGCATGGTGCCGGTGGGTGTGCGCAGCCGCGTACCGCTGGTGTATTCAAACTTTTCACCCGGTTGCAAAAGCGGTTGGTGCCCCACCACCCCCAGGCCCTTTACCTTCTCGGTGTGGCCATTGGCATCGTTGACATTCCAGGTGCGCGATATCAGCTGCGCTGCGACCTCGCCGGAATTGGTGATGGTGATGGTGTAGGAGAACACAAAATGCGCTTGTGCCGGAGCCGACTGGTCGGGCAGGAAACGCGGCAGAACTTCGACATGAAACTGGTACTTTGCCATGCTGCGATGCTACCTGCGAAAATACGCGCCTGTGTAACCGGCCCACGCCAATCCCGATTCGCCATGATTTACCGCATCGCCCCCTCGATTTTGTCGGCAGACTTTGCGCACCTGGGCGACGAAGTCAAGAACGTCATCGCCGCCGGTGCCGACTGGATCCATTTCGACGTGATGGACAACCACTATGTGCCCAACCTGACGTTCGGCCCGATGATCTGCTCGGCGCTCAAACCACACGCGGTTACGGCCGCCGGTGCCCCGGTACCGATTGACGTTCACCTGATGGTGCAGCCGGTAGACGCGCTGGCAGCGGCATTTGCCGACGCCGGGGCAGACCTGATAAGTTTTCACCCGGACGCCAGTGGCCACGTGCACCGCAGCATCCAGGCCATCAAGTCCAAAGGCTGCAAAGCTGGCCTGGTGTTCAACCCGGCCCAGCCGCTGGAGGTGCTGGACTGGGTGATCGACGATATCGACCTGGTGCTCATCATGAGCGTCAACCCCGGTTTTGGCGGCCAGAGTTTCATCGACTCAGCTCTGCGCAAGATCGAGGCCGTGCGCCAGCGCATCACGGCCTGCGGCAAGGACATCCGGCTGGAGGTGGACGGTGGTATCAAGGTAGACAACATCCGCCGCGTTGCGGATGCAGGTGCCGACACCTTTGTGGCCGGCAGCGCAATTTTTGGCAACCCGGATTACCGGGCGGTGATTGACCAGATGCGCCGCGCACTGGGTTGAACCCTGGCTGTTTCTGGGCGACTGCAATCACCTGTGAGGCGGTGCTTAAGCCGCAGTGGCCTCTGGAGTGATTTTGGTTTCCGAATATGCCTGGTACGCCTCGCGCGCCCACTGGCCGGGAGCGCCGGGCAACTTGATGGCAGACCACTGCCCACGAAGCTGGAACACCACTACCTGCGTGGAGAAAGCCTGTTCCACTGTGCACAACGCCACCTCGCCCCAGGGCACAAATAGCGCAGGGCTCGCAAACTTGAAAGGGAACATCAACGAGACATACAGCCCGTCGCCGTTGCGTACCAGGCGAAGGCAGTTTTTGTAGCGGATCGGGAAGGCCGGCGCGCCGAGTGACCCGGTGACGAAGCGCAGACTCTGGCCCTCGGGAACACCGCGCGCCGGAAATGAACGGGCAAGGCTGGACCAGCCAGCGACACGCGCCAGCAGCGCGACGCCAGCCAGAACGGTGGCAATAAAAAGTGGCACCAGCCACTGCGGTTCAAGAAGATCAGGCATAAAGGAAAGGGGTGCGGAGGGGGCTGAGCATAGTGGGACAACACACCAGCAGCCCGACTAGGTTAGATTTCACTTTGCGCTGTACTGCGACGCAAGTGCCGCCGCGACTCTGCCGATGAGGGCCAACGGTAGCTCCGTGTTGTGCAAAAAGGAGAGGTTTCCCTTCGGACCTCGAAGTGCTTCTGTCTGCTCGATCAATTCCAGATCATCCGTGACCGGAGGATAGATGCCGATGTGCCTTTTGAACGCTGCGAAATAGAGGAAGGTGCGCCCCTTCTTGAATGCGGGCATGTTGTAGCTGATGGTCCTGGTGGCACCGGGAACTTGGGCCTCAACTATCTTCTGTATTTGTTCGAGTCGGCTGCGCACCTGGGCTGGCTGCCGGGCAAAGTACTCGTCGTGAGAGTGGAAGGGCATGTTGAGTGGTTCCTTATGGCCATTGCTTGCTTCGGCCTACTCGCGACAGTAGCCCTCGCCAACACGCACAGTCAGACAGTTCGATTTCCCGGCGAGCCACTTCATCCCGGTAGCGGCACCGTCTGTGGCGCTGATCTTCTCCAGCGCACCATCGCGCGCAAAGGTGATGTGATCGGTGCTTCCAACACCTTCAAACGAGCGCTCGCCGTCCAGGTTTCTGATGATGACCTCGTATTTTGAGTCTGGCTTCGCCAATATGCGAAGGTACGTACCTTCGACGCCATTCCACTTGCCTGCCCAGCTGTGCACAACGGAGGGGTAGGGCACGGCGGGCACCTCGCTGGCAGGAGGGTTTTGCGGAGGCAGCGGCGCGGGTGCAGTCTTTCGGCCGCAGGCCATTGCCAGGAAAGCGGAAGCTATCGTTGCCAGGAGATAAAGAAGACGCATGGTCGTCGGGCCTGCAGATTATTCGGTTGGCATCGTTCGACTGTCGATTCTGGTGGGTCCGGTCAGCTCGGCTTGGTTCCGCCAATGACCTGTCTAGCTACTAAAGCGGTGACAAAGATGATGAGGCCCGCGAGGCATCTCACCCCTCACCAATACGCGGTAAAGAGCAAATATCAGTACACCTGGCGCAGCAACAAGAGGGATGAGGAGAATCCTACCCAGCCAAAGACGCCATCGCTCCATTGGGACGTGTGCTTGGCCTTCAGGTGATGCGATTGCGATTCTCAGTTTTTCGATGTCTAGCGAACAGAGTTTATCTGCCGCGAGTCATTTACTCCGGAAACGCCGTGAGCAAAGAAAACGATGGCTTTGAAGCGACCCACGGGGTGAACAGCCGAGCGAAGGCAGTCCCGGAGTTTGGCTGGGTGCGAGTAGCCCACCTGGCCACACGGTCCCTGGGTTGCAATGGCAGTCTCAGATTGAGGAGCTGCCACAAAATCCTTTGCTACACTCGTCTCCATGTTCATTCACCGTATCAGCATCACGGGTTGTAGCGACCGGGGAGCCTGGCCCTGGCGGACGACGACTGTTTTGCCTGCCCACGCGCTGCTGCGATTCGCCTGATTCGAACTGCCAGCACGCCGGGCCCGCGATGCTGGCTGGCACGGGCACTTCCACCCGCCTCTCCATCGCTCCTTGTGCCTTCTCCAAGGCATGCTGACATGAACGCGAACGCTGCCCTTGTGCTGCAGCGCTGGATCGAAAGGCCTGCTCCGTGATTACCGAACTTGAATTCAAAAGCCTGAGTGCGCAAGGCTTTAACCGCATACCACTGATGGTGGAAGCCTTTGCGGACCTGGAAACCCCTTTGTCGCTGTACCTCAAGCTGGCCTTTTCCAAGGGCGGGGGCAAATACAGCTTTCTGCTGGAGTCGGTGGTAGGGGGCGAGCGGTTTGGTCGCTACAGCTTTATCGGCCTGCCCGCGCGCACGCTGCTGCGCGCCCGAGGTTTTGGGCCAGACGTGTGACCGAGGTGGTGACAGATGGTGTGGTGGTCGAAACGAGCCACTTGAATCCGCTGGACTTCA
>JANOCN010000454.1:0-2866 GCA_031412185.1 Betaproteobacteria bacterium
CGCCTTCGCACATGTTGGCAGTGTTACGCGCCAGCACCGCGCTGGCTGTGCTGGCACCGGAGGTAGACGCCAGTCTGCACGTTGTGCACCTGGCGCGCACGCTGGACCAGAGTGCCCAGCTGCGGGCGCCGTTGCCGGTGCGTTTTGCATGTTTGTGCCTGCACCTGTCGCCCCAGGACGGCAGCACTGCAGGTCACACACCGGTCAGGCAGCTATGCGAGCGGCTGCGTGTACCCACCGAATGCCGTGAGCTGGCCGATGTGGCCGTGCGCGAAGCCACGCATATCGACGGCAGTGCCACGCTGGACGCTGACTTGCTGGTGCGCCTGCTGGAACGCTGCGACGCGTTTCGCAAACCGGGTCGGTTCGCCGAGCTGCTGTTGGCGTGCGGGTGTTATGCGCAGGCTGCCGTTGCCGCGCATGACAGCCCTTATCCACAACGCCAGCACCTGTTGGCGGTACTGGCGGCAGCGCAGGCCGTGGCTACCGGCCCCATCAGCGCCAGCGCTGCGCAGGCCGGGTTGCCAGGTATCGAGATAGGTGCCCTGGTGCACGCTGCACGCGTGGCGGCCGTTGCAGCTCTGGCAAATGGCGCCGACACAGCACCCTGAGACCCTGCGCGATTGGCCAGCTACAGGCTCTAGGAGCACATCGGGCTCCTAGAGCAGCCGGACTCGGCCCTTGTTGTCGTCGGTGGCTGCGTGCATTGCGGTCTCGGCGCGTTGCATCATCAGTTCGGCAGGCTCCGATGCGTCGCGAAATCGCGCTACACCGATGCTGGCGGAGGCCGCAAGATCGCGGCCGTTCGCCGCCAGTGTCCGGCGAAGTGCCTCCATCAGCTTCTCGCCCACCGCCAGCGCCTCCAGCAAGCCCGACTCGTTTGGCAGCAACACGGCAAATTCATGCTCTGCAAGCCGCGCCACGGTGTCGCTGTCACGCACGAGCGCCGTCAACCGCTGGGCCAGCGTGGACAACATCAGGTCTTCCGCAGCAGCGCCATGGGTTTGGCTGATTTGGCCAGACTGGTCCAGGTGGATCACCAGCAGCGTGCCCGAAGAGCCATCGCGCGCACACCGTTTCATCGCCATCGCCAGACGGTCCACCAACAAGCGGCGGCGCGGCAGGCCGGTCACGGAATCGTGCAGAACCCGCTCGACCAGCTCAGACTCCAGCTTGCCAAGTTCACCCGCAGCCAGATCGGGGCCGTCGAAGGTACCGGGGTCGAGCGGCAGCGCCGCGCACACGGAATGCTTACTGAGCAAAGCCAGCGCCGCCCCCAGAGTCTGCGCTGTCCGCACCTCCGATGGTGGCGCGCCCGGTGGCAGCTGCAGCAACGGCTGGATCAGCGCCGCGTCTTGCGCCTTGTGCAGCGCCAGAAGCAGGTAGGTCGACACGGTCATGCAGCGTATTTTAGGCCGCTCGGTGCCGCAGGCAAAAGGCTTCCCATGAGCAGGTGGAAATCGATCAGATGGCCCGCTGCGCCCTCAGTGTTTCTACCAATACCCGGTGCGGCGTACATCTGCAACACTTGGTTGTCCGTCCGAACTAAATAGCAGCAGAAGCTCTTGGTATCGGCAGGAAATGGCCCAACCCTCTGCGCGGCCAACCCACCACCTGGCATTTACTGGAGACAAATATGCAATTCAAACGTAGTCTTACGGCCCTCGCTCTGGCAGTGGGCACTGCTGCCGCCTTCGCGCAGGCAACCGTCGGCGTGAGCTGGTCCAATTTTCAGGAAGAACGCTGGAAGACCGACGAAGCCGCCATCAAGGCAGAGCTGGCCAAGTCGGGCACCAAGTACATCAGCGCGGATGCTGGCGGCTCGGCAGAAAAGCAGTTGGCCGATATTGATGGCCTGATCGCCAAGGGTGCCAAGGTGTTGATCGTGCTCGCGATGGACAAAGACGCCATTTTGCCGGCCGTGAACAAAGCCAACCAGCAGAAGATTCCGGTCATCGCCTATGACCGCCTGATCGAAGCACCGGGCGTCACCTATATCACGTTCGACAACAAGGAAGTCGGCCGTATGCAGGCGCGTGCCGTATTGGCGGCCAAGCCGAAGGGCAACTACGCCATGATCAAGGGCTCGCCGACCGACCCGAACGCCCAGTTCCTGCGCGACGGCCAACAGGAAGTTCTCGACGCCGCCATCAAGAAAGGCGACATCAAGATTGTGGGCGACGAGTTCACCGACGGCTGGAAACCCGAAGTGGCGCAGAAAAACATGGAGCAGATCCTGACCAAAAATGGCGGCAAGGTGGACGCGGTGGTGGCCTCCAACGACGGCATGGCCGGTGGTGTGGTGGCAGCCCTGTCGGCCAAAGGCTTGAAGGGCGTACCCGTGTCCGGCCAGGATGCCGACCACGCGGCGCTGAACCGCGTGGCCATGGGCACGCAACTGGTATCGGTGTGGAAAGACTCGCGCGACCTGGGCCGTGAATCGGCGGCGGCGGCAGTGGCTCTGGCCGGTGGTAAAAAGCCTGCTGGTGCAGCCGCCTGGGCCGGTGGCGAGAAAAAGGTGTCGGTGCAGGCGCAGTTCCTTAAACCGGTGGCCATCACCCAAAGCAATCTTGACGTGGTGGTCAAGGGCGGCTGGATCAAAAAAGACGTGTTGTGCAAGGGCGTGACCGACGCCAAAGTCACTGCCTGCAAATAGCGAACGGCCCGCGCGGGCCGCAGGGCGTTGTTGCGCGCTCGTTGTGTGCGTAAAGCACACGGCCTCGCGCGACGCCTAGCCCTGCAGCCCGCACGTACCGTTCGCGGGCTTCCGGCCGGGGAGCCACACCCCTGGCACTCTCGGCGGAGAACCTATGAACTCATCATTGCAGTCTCTCAAACACGCCTCGGTGGACTGGCGCATGGTGCT
>JANOCN010000455.1:0-2949 GCA_031412185.1 Betaproteobacteria bacterium
GCTTCATGAAACTTGCGGATCAGTGCCGGTATCACGTGGCTGTTGTCCGGGTGGTAGTTGTCGCCTGGGCCATACAGATTGGTGGGCATGGCAGCCAGATACCGGGTGCCGTATTGGCGGTTGTAGCTCCAGCACATTTCCACGCCAGCAATCTTGGCCAGTGCATAGGGGCGGTTGGTGGGCTCCAGCGGGCCGGTGAGCAAATAGGCTTCTTTCATGGGCTGCGGTGCCAGCTTTGGGTAGATGCAGCTGGAGCCGAGGAACAACAGGCGTTTGGCCTGGTTTACGTAGGCCGCGTGGATGATGTTGGTTTGTATGGCCAGGTTGTCGCGGATGAACTCGGCCGGGTATTCGTTGTTGGCGTGAATGCCGCCCACTTTGGCGGCTGCCAGAAACACGTAGTCGGGTTTCTCTGCAGCGAAGAACGCGCTGGTAG
Source organism: Betaproteobacteria bacterium (assembly GCA_031412185.1). Lineage (GTDB taxonomy): Bacteria > Pseudomonadota > Gammaproteobacteria > Burkholderiales > Burkholderiaceae_C > CAISIP01. The sequence continues at coordinate 437 of JANOCN010000455.1, forward strand.
CAGCCTGGTTGGTAAGGTCGAGCTCGGCACGGGTGCGCAGGAGCAGATTGCCATACCCCTTAGTCTGCAGGTTGCGCACAATGGCAGAGCCCACCAGGCCCCGGTGGCCGGCCACGTATATTTTGGCGGCCTTGTCCATTACTTCACCGCCTCGACAAACAGGGATTCGGGCCGGTTGTCCATGCTTTGCACGTCCGGGCAGTCGCCCTGGCGAAAGCTGCGGCGGGCGATATTATTGAACCCGGCCTCGCGCATCATGGTGCGCAAGCTGTTGTAGCTGTACATAAAGTGGTGCATGTTCTTTTCAGAGGTTTCGTTGGCCTCGAAAAAGTTGACCGCCCAATCCACCGCGTGGTCGCTGCGGTACTCGGCGATGTGTTTGTCCAGGTCGGGCACCGATATGCGAAGCACGCCGCCGGGCTGGAGGCAGCGGTAGCTCTCGGCCAGGCACACGCGGGCACCGCGCAGCGGAAGGTGCTCCAGCACGTGCGACGAAAAAACCGCCTCGAACATGTTCTCCGCAAACGGCCATGGGCGAGTGACGTTCAGGTAGCGCACGCGCCGGAACACGCCTGCCTGGTGTTCGGCATACCGTTCGTTGGACATACGGCGCATCTTGTGCAGCGCCCAGGCCAGCCCCGGCACACGGGCGATGCGCAGGTGTGGCGTTACGTCGGTGTTGATCCACCCGTCGCGCGGACAGTTGAACGAGCCGAAATGCAGGCGTGCCATAGCGCTCACTCGTGGTGGTCAAACGTCTGAAAACCCGCCAGCTTGACCAGCGCATCGCGTTTGGCACTGGTGTAGTCGGCCTGCACCATCTCACCACCAGCTCCTTGAGGGTGGTCTTGGGCACCCAGCCGAGTTTCTCTTTGGCTTTGGTGGGGTCGCCCAGCAGGGTCTCGACCTCGGTCGGGCGAAAGTAACGCGGGTCTACCTTGACGATGACGTCACCCACCTTGCACTTGGCTTTGTCACCTTCGACTTGGGTCACGGTGCCGACTTCGTCGACACCAACGCCTGTGAAGGTCACGGTGATGCCGAGCTCCTTGCCCGCGAACTCGACAAACTGGCGCACGCTGTATTGCACGCCGGTGGCGATAACAAAGTCTTCCGCCGTGGTTTGCTGCAGCATCAGCCACTGCATCTCCACATAGTCTTTGGCATGGCCCCAGTCGCGCAGGGCGCTCAGGTTGCCGAGGTACAGGCAGTCTTGCAGGCCCAGCGCAATGCGGGCAATGGCGCGCGTGATCTTGCGGGTGACAAAGGTTTCGCCGCGCAGCGGGCTCTCGTGGTTGAACAAGATGCCGTTGCAGGCGTACATGCCGTAGGCTTCGCGGTAGTTCACCGTGATCCAGTAGGCATACAGCTTGGCCACAGCGTATGGGCTGCGCGGGTAGAACGGCGTGGTTTCTTTTTGCGGTGTCTCCTGCACCAGGCCATACAGCTCGCTGGTAGACGCTTGGTAGAAGCGGCTTTTTTTCTCCAGCCCCAGGATACGGATGGCCTCCAGAATGCGCAGCGCGCCGGTGCCGTCTACGTTGGCGGTGTATTCCGGGCTCTCAAAACTCACCGCCACATGGCTCATGGCACCCAGGTTGTAGATCTCGTCGGGCTGCACCTGCTGCACGATGCGGGTCAGGTTGGCGCCATCGCTCAGGTCACCGTAGTGCAGCACCAGGTTGCGATTGTCTACATGCGGGTCCTGGTACAAATGGTCGATGCGGTCGGTGTTGAAAGACGAAGCGCGGCGCTTGATGCCGTGCACCTCGTAGCCCTTTTTTAGCAAAAATTCGGCCAGGTAGGCACCATCCTGGCCGGTAATGCCGGTGATCAGGGCAACTTTCTTGTGGGTCATGGGGTGCGTTTGGCTGCAGTCAATTTACTTGGGGGTCGCCCGCAAAGCGGTTGCGGTGTTCGGGCGCAATGGACTCGATCATCTGTTGGGCAAACTGGCTTTGCAGGGCGTATGCATTTTCCACGCCAAGGTCGATGGACGACACCCGCACCAGCATGCCGTCGGGTATACGACCCGTCATCGCATAGCGCATTTCGGTAAGCTTTTTGTCGATGCCGCTTTTGGTAACGTGGTCACCCACCACGGTCCAGTAGGTCAGCGGCTCGTGGCGTTGGCCCAGATGGGTCTGCAGCCGCACCGCAGATATGGGCCGACCCAGCAAGTCGAGTGTGCCGCGCTGGTTGGCCGTAAGCTGGAAGCCCTGCGCCGGGTAACACACTTCGGGCTTGTGCAGTTGCAGCGCGTCGCTCTGGTTTTTGCCATACGCAATCGACAGCATGATGCGGTAGCCCTTGCTGTTTACGTAGGTGCGCGACAGGGTCTCGCTGTAAAGCTGGTCGAGCAGCTCTTTTTGCTGCGGGTCCACAATCTGCGCCGATGTATTGGGCAACTCGCGCCAGTCGCCAAAAAACACCGGCACCATGGTCTTCAAGCTGATTGGCGCGCGCTCATCAGCCAGGCTGAGGGTCGGGCGCAGCACCGACGCCATGACGGC
>JANOCN010000456.1:0-5237 GCA_031412185.1 Betaproteobacteria bacterium
CCGACTTGCTCAAGAGGTCAGCGGCGTGACCCGACTTCTGCAACTTGTCTGGGATCGCCTCTCTTTGTATTTGCCTCTGGTGCTGATGGGTGTTCTGGCATTGGGCACCTACTGGCTGGTGGAGAGCGCGCCGGTGATAAACCCGGCGCCAGTTGAACGGCCCGTACGTAAAGAGCCAGACTACTTCATGAAGAACTTCCGGGTCCGAACCTTTGTTGAGTCCGGTCGGCTGCGGAGCGAGGTTTTTGGTCAGGCAGCACGGCATTACCCGCATTCCGACACGCTGGAAATAGATGCGGTGCGCATCCGTTCGTTTGACGCGCAGAACCGGTTGACCACGGCCACAGCCAATCGGGCATTGACCAACGGAGACGCGTCTGAAGTGCAGCTTTTCGGCAAAGCCGTGATTGTGCGGGAAGCGCAGATTGAACGGACAGGCAAACAACTACCCCGCATCGAATATCGGGGCGAGTACCTGCACGTGTTTATGGACACAGAACGGGTCAGCTCCAACCAGCCCGTGGAACTGCGCCGTGGCAGCGACGTTTTCTATGCCGACTCGATGGAGTTCGACAACGTGCAGCAAGTGATGAACCTGCGTGGTCGGGTCAGGGGAACGCTGGCACCTGCGCCTGCCAGGTAGCGGACAACCGGTGATGGCCAAACTGGTATTCATCACGGGCGCATCCAGCGGCATAGGCCAGGCGCTGGCATTGCGCTTCTACCAGGCCGGCTATTCGCTTGCACTGGTGGCACGGCGCACCGCGGAAGTCAATGCCTGGGCAACCGAATCCGCGCTGTTGGCCGGGCGCTACCGGGTGTACGCGGCAGACGTATCGGTCGTGGACAGCGTGGTGTCGGCTGCACGCAGCTGTATTGCGCAACAAGGGGTCCCAGATGTCGTGGTAGCCAGCGCCGGCATCAGCATCGGGGTAGACACGTCGGTGCGTGAAGATCTTGACGTCATGTGGCAGACGCTTGCGGTCAACAATCTTGGCATGGCAGCCACTTTCCATGCCTTTGTCGAACCGATGGTGCTCAGGGGGTCGGGCGTACTGGTAGGGTTAGGCAGTGTCAATGGAATTCGGGGATTCCCGGGACACGGAGCCTACTGCGCCAGCAAAGCAGCCGTGATCAGTTACTGTGAATCCTTGCGCGGTGAACTTCGCGCCGTCGGCGTGAAGGTAGTGACTATCAGCCCAGGCTACGTCGATACCCCGCTCACGCGCGCAAACCGCTATTCGATGCCATTTCTGATTTCGGCGACAAGCTTCGCTGACAAAGCGTTTGCCTGCATCGAGGCGGGTGTGACTTACCGGGTAATTCCGTGGCAAATGGGCGTGGTCGCCTGGGCGCTACGCATATTGCCCAACTGGCTGTTTGACCGGCTTTTCGCAGGGCGGCCGCGTAAACGCCGATCTGCAGAATGAAGCTCGTCGCCTGGAATGCGTCGGTCAAGTCATCGCGCCAATAAAAAAGGCCCCAATAGGACCTTCTTTATTGCCCCACACCCTAAGGTGTGAGTCGAATTCCAGATCAGTAGCTGCTGCGGCCACCGCCGTAACCACCGCCACCGCCACCGCCGCTGCGGCTACCGCCGCCACCGCCAGCACCGCCGTAACCACCGCCGCCGCCGCTACCGCTGCGGCTACCGCCGCCGCCGCCACTGCCACTGCCGCCACCGCCGTAACCACCACCGCCGCCGCCGCCGAAGCCGCCGCCGCTGCGTGGAGGACGTGGCTCCATCGGACGAGCCTCATTGACGACCAGACCACGGCCACCGTATTGTTGGCCGTTCATGCCATTGATAGCTGCTTGTGCTTCCGCATCGCTGCCCATCTCGACAAAACCAAAACCCTTGGAGCGACCGGTATCGCGCTCCATCATGACCTTGGCGCTGGAAACGGTACCGTGTGCAGCAAAGGCTTGCTGCAGGTCTTCGTCACGGAAGGAATAGGGCAAGTTGCCCACGTAAAGTTTGTTGCCCATGAAAGGACTCCTGAAAATAACTCAAAACGCGATGGAGTCCGATAACCGCAATCAACAAACCAATGAAGACTTAAAGCAGACGCGAAACTGACTAATCACCGCAAACTAGTACCACCGGTTTCCGGCAATACGCCGACATTATGCGCCAACTCGCGCGCATTGCAAATTTTTTCTTGGCGCAGCAGCATTTCGAAGGTATCTCCGTGGGTATTCGTGGTGCATGCTGATCGCATCCATGAAATGGGGACCTGTTTTGGGCGGCTCGACCAACTTGCTAGGATGGAGCCTGTGGAAGCTCTCGTTGTATCTACGGGCATGGTGGCTCTCGCCGAAATGGGCGACAAAACGCAGCTACTGGCGCTGATTCTGGCGGCCAGATATCGCAAGCCTTGGCCCATTTTCTGGGGAATACTGGTAGCTACGGTAGCGAACCATGCCCTCGCTGGCGGCGTGGGTGCGTGGGTCATGACTGCGCTGGAACCCGATACCTTGCGTTGGGTGTTGGGGGCCTCGTTTGTTGCCATGGCGATCTGGATGCTGATCCCGGACAAACTGGACGAGGGGGAGGCCGACCAGACACCGCGATTTGGAGTTTTCTGGACAACGGTGCTGGCCTTCTTCCTGGCCGAAATGGGCGACAAGACGCAAATTGCAACCGTGATGCTGGTGGCGCAGTATCGAGCCTATTTCTGGGTGGTGGTCGGTACTACGCTGGGCATGATGCTGGCAAATACCCCGGTGGTCTGGTTTGGCGAGCGGATGACCCGCCTGCTGCCGATCCGGATCGTGCATATTGTCAGTGCAGTGGTGTTTGCTGCACTGGGCGTGGCAGCCATCGTTGGCTGGAAATGAAGCTGCCAGTCATGCACCTATACTCGGCGCAAGTGCCGATTTGCTTCAGCTTGCGGGCACCGGGGTCCTGGAATCCCGAAAATCAGCTAAAAATGGCAACCGCCACCGACAAGGTCTCCCGGCTGCGCTTTTAGCGTTGCCGGGTTTTTTATGTTTGTCACACCTTCATCCCTGCATTTTGCCGATCCACTGCCATTGCGCAGTGGTGCGTCGATCCGGGACTATCAGCTCTGTTTTGAGACTTATGGCGCGCTCAATGCCACCCGCAGTAACGCCGTTCTGGTTCTGCACGCACTGAATGCCTCGCACCACCTGGCTGGCTTGTATGCGGGGCAGGACAAGTCGGATGGGTGGTGGGACAACATGATTGGGCCCGGGAAACCTCTGGATACGGACCGTTTCTTCGTGATTGGCGTGAACAATCTCGGATCATGTTTCGGCTCGACCGGGCCGATGCACGTCAACCCGGACAGCGGCCGGATCTACGGCGCGGATTTTCCGGTGGTTACCGTGGAAGACTGGGTGGATGCGCAGGCGCGGCTGCTGGATCGGCTGGGAATCCAGACGCTCGCTGCCGTGATGGGCGGCAGCCTGGGCGGCATGCAGGCGCTGAGCTGGGCACTGCGATACCCACAGCGGGTGCGGCACGCGGTAGTGATCGCCAGCGCGCCCAATCTGACCGCAGAGAACATAGCGTTCAACGAGGTGGCCCGGCGTGCAATCGTGACTGATCCCGAGTTCAATGGTGGAAACTTTTACGCCCAGGATGGGCGGGTGGAGACCAAGCCCAAACGCGGGCTGCGCATCGCTCGCATGATCGGCCATATCACATATCTGAGTGACGACGTGATGAACGAGAAGTTCGGCCGCAGCCTGCGCAGTTCTCTATTGGGGGCGGCAGACGCACCGGGCCTTCTGCCTCCGGGGAGTGTCGGCTACCAGTACACAACCCAGGACGTGGAGTTCCAGATCGAGAGTTATCTGCGCTACCAGGGCGACAAATTCGCCGAGTATTTCGACGCCAACACGTACTTGCTGATTACGCGCGCGCTGGACTACTTTGACCCGGCGCGCGATTTTGGCGGCGACCTGAGCCGCGCACTGGCGTCTGCTACCGCGAGGTTCCTGCTGGTGAGTTTCACCACGGACTGGCGCTTTTCCCCCAAACGCAGCCGCGAGCTGGTAAAGGCCTTGCTGGAGAACCGCCGGGATGTCAGTTACGCCGAAATCGATGCGCCCCATGGCCACGACGCGTTCCTGTTGGATGACGCGCGCTACATGCAGCTGGTGCGTTCGTACTTCGAGCAGATTGCGCGTTTGCAGGAGGCCAACCCATGAGTGACCTGGCCACGATGGAGGCGATGGCGCGCCTGGTGCCGGCCGGTTCGCGCGTGCTGGACCTGGGCTGTGGGGATGGCGAGATGCTGGGCCATCTGCAGGCGACGCGCGCTTGCACCGGGTATGGCATAGAAATCGCCGACGCCAACGTGCTGGCGTGCGTGCGCCGTGGCGTGAACGTGATCCAGCTCAACCTGGACGAAGGTCTGGCCATGTTTGACGACGCCAGTTTCGATGTGGTGCTGCAGATCGACACTCTGCAACACTTGCGCAATACCGAAGTCATGTTGCGCGAGACTGCGCGTGTCGGGCGCACCGGCATTGTGGCTTTTCCCAATTTCGGCCATTGGCCGAACCGCTTCAGCGTGTTGCGCGGCCGCATGCCGGTAACCAAGCGTCTGCCGTACGAGTGGTACGACACGCCCAACATCCGCGTTGGCACCTATGCCGATTTCGAGGTATTGGCACTGCGCAACGGCTTGAAAATGCAGGACAGTTTCGGTTTGCAGGAAGGCAGGACAGTTCGCCGCCTGCCCAATCTCTTGGCCGGCACCGCGGTTTTCAAGTTTTCGCGCTGACTGCATGCGAACCGGCGACGATCTCCCAAACACGACGCAATTTGGACTTCGAAGGAGCAGCGATGACGATCAAGGTTCATGAGCGGCTGTTGTTGACCGGTGCTGCCGGCGGTCTGGGCAAGGCGTTGCGAGAGCGCCTGCGGGGCAACTGCAGCACCCTGCGCCTGTCGGACCGGCTCGAATTCGGCAGCGCCCAATCTGGCGAAGAGGTGGTGCTTGCGGATCTGGCCGATCCGGCTGCGGTGCACGCCATGGTGGCCGGGGTGGATGCCATCGTGCACCTGGGTGGGGTTTCGGTGGAAGGGCCGTTCGCGCCGATCCTGCAGGCCAACATCGTGGGTGTCTACAACCTGTATGAAGCGGCGCGCAAACATGGTACCCAACGGATCGTGTTTGCAAGTTCCAACCACGTTACCGGCTTTTACAAGCAGTCCGAGACCATCGGCACGGACGCACCGCCCCGACCCGACGGCTTCTATG
>JANOCN010000457.1:0-3580 GCA_031412185.1 Betaproteobacteria bacterium
TAACGAGACACCGGTGGAACGACCGCCTGTGCCAGACGCCCCGCCCGACACGATGATGGCCGACGAGACCGCAGGAGAACGGCGCGAACCACGGCGCAGAAGCCGTGGTGGCCGTAAACCGGCGGCGATGCAGCCGTCGCCTGTTCCATTGCAACCGGATCTGCTGCAGGAAACTGCTTCCGAGCACGAAATGCAGCCAGCCTCGGATGCGTACCTGCGCACCAGCGCGGATGCAACTGCCAGCAAGACAGCCCGCAAGCCCGCAGCCCGCAGCCGCCGACCGCGCAAGGCCGCACCGCCAGACGCGACGTAAGCCACCAGGCAAGACCAGATCCCGGCGATTGCCGGAGATCAGGGTGCCGGATCAATCATGGCCAGCGCGTCGCTGATGGGGGGCGCAACACGTGGGCGCACCACACGCGCCAGCTCCTTGCCATCGCGCAGAAACACCAGGGTCGGCCACAATTTGACGCCGAACGAACGGCCCAGCAGGCGGCCACTGCCATCCTCTACCTTGATGTGGTGCACGCCGGTGTGGCCCTCGAAGGCCGAGCGGATGGCCGGTTGCGCTGCCTGGCAGTGGCCACACCACGCGGTGCCGAATTCAATCACGGCCGGGCCGGCTAACGCGTCGACTTCGCTGCGGGTCGGTGCACTCGCCATGTAATCTTTGTCCATGTCTTCTTCCTTCCGGGGCGATGTTGGTTCAGGGGGAATCTTCTGACAACATCTGCCCGTCAATGTAGTACCAGCGCCCGTTTTCGCGCACAAAACGGCTGATTTCGTGCAGGCGCTGGGCACGCCCCCCGTCGCGACAGCGGGCTACAAATTCAACCACACCGGCGTCGCCTGCGGTTTGTGCGTGGCGCACTTCCAGCCCCAGCCATTTGACCGGAGCCAGCGCAAGATCACCCGGCGCGGTGGACGGGTGCCAGGTAGCCAGCAGGTAGTCGAGCAGGCCCAGCACGTAGGCGCTGTAGCGCGAGCGCATCAATGCCTCCGGTGTGGGTGCAGATACGCCGGCGGCCAAGCCGATGTGCCACGGGCCGCAGCACACGGCATAGGGCTGGCCGCTTTCGCACGGACACGGCGCGTTGGCCGAATGCGGGCTCTTCTTCAAACGACTGGTGGAACCAGTTGGCAACGCGCTCATGCTCATAACTGAAACGCCACCCACCGCACCAGGCCTTCGACCAGCTCGCGCACCAGGCCGGGCGGCTCGGCGCGGTACAACACGGCCTGGCGGCGTTGGCGCGTTATCCAGGTCGCAAAGTCCTCCACCACCGCCGGGTCGTAAAACGCCACCATCAGTTCGTAATTCAGAAACAGGCTTCTGCCGTCCAGGTTGGCCGAGCCAACCAGGGCCAGACCGTCGTCGATCAGCACCGCTTTGGCATGCACCATGCCGGGAATCAGCCAGACCCTCGCCCCTGCGGCAGCCAGTTCACGCAGCGCCGAGTGGCGGGCGATGTCGGCCAGGCGGTGGTTGGACTGGGCCGGAAGGAGCAAGTCCACAGCGACGCCGCGCCGCGCCGCCAGGGTGAGCGCCATCAGCAGCGTCGGGTCGGGCACGAAATACGGGGTGATCGCCAGGATACGCTTTTGCGCCGTGAAGCAGCCCGATACCAGCAGTGTGTAGAGCGTGTCTTCCACCTGGTCGGGGCCGCTGGGCACCAGGCGCGCGCTGTGGCCTTGTGCTGCATCTGGCGACGGCAGGTTCGACGCAGACGCCACCTGGTGGTCCGGTTTTGCCGTCACGCCCGTCAATGCGAACGCCCAGTCCCGGTCAAACCGCTGCTGCGCCTGCGCCGCCAGGGCGCCGTGCAGATCGAAACTCAGATCGATCCAGGCTGGTTTGGCAGCGTCGCCTTCAAAATACGCGGCCGCCAGATTGCGCCCGCCACACCACAGCCAGGTGCCATCCGCCAGCACCATCTTGCGGTGGTTGCGCAGGTTGGTGCGCCCGCGCAGGGCCGACCGCAGTGGCGATACAAACAGTGCCACCCGCACCCCAGCCGCGCTGAGTTCTCGCAGATTGGGCCTGCCACCCAGATAGATGCCGATGCCATCGATCAGCAACCGTACCTTCACACCGGCCCGCGCGCGCAGTATCAGCAGCGCGGCAATTTCGTCACCCAGGGCGTCGCGCCCGATCAGGAAGCTGCAGATATCGAGCGAGTGACTGGCACCATTGATAATCCCACGCAGGGCCTCCAGCGCCTCGCGGCCATCCTGGTGAATGGCTAGCGCTTCAAACTCCGCCGCCTCCGGCAGCCCCATGGCCGTCTCCAGTTTCCCGGTGACCAGTGCCCCGCCTGCGCTGGCCTGCTGCAACAGTGGCTGCGTGAGACCCATGCCCCGGTAGGCCACCAGCTTGCGGCTGCCGAACATCAGGTACAGCGGCAAGGCGGCATACGGCATCAGCACCAGCGAAATGATCCAGGCAATACCGGCCGAGGGATGGCGGCGCTGGCGCAAGGTGCGCGAAGCAAAGGCGTAGATGGCCAGACCCAGCATCACCACCAGGCCGTGCAGCGTGACCCAGGTCACCATCCAGCCATGCAGCTGTGGCCAATGGTAGGCAAAAAGTTCGTTGAGCAAAGTGTGGCCGACGGTGGACGAGCCCTGAGCGTCGGGCCCGAACGCATGGTACAGGGGCTGGTGGGGTTTCATACCCCCACAGCTGAGCAGCTTACCCGCAGTGCAATCTGCCGGACAACAGCCGTCGGTAGCGAGGCGGCTGGGTCCGCCCCCAGGCAATACCCGGCTGTTGCGAAACGGAGTGCCTAAAAAGAAAACACGCCAGCCCAGCCGGTCAGTGCAAAGAGAAGTTCCCGGCCGAATATCCCTTGCGCCCGCGTCAGTTCAGGAGATCCCCGCCACATGGAAACCCCCTCCTCCGACATTGACGTGCGCGCCCGTGACAAGACTTGCCTTATCGGAAAGCAACCACAGGATCAGTTCGGCAACCTCCTCCGGTTGTCCCATGCGGCCAAGGGGAATAGATGCTTCGACCCGTTTGCGCAGCGCGGGGTCAGCCTCCAGCTTTGCCGTCATAGCCGTGGCGGTCACGCCCGGGCGCACGGTATTGACCCGAATGCCATCCGCGGCCACCTCCCGCGCAAAACCGGTCGTAAAGGTGTCTATCGCGGCTTTCGTTCCAGCGTAGGCGCTGGCCCCCGGACGTCCGCCAATCGTGGCTGCCATCGATGAAACATTCACCATCGCGCCGCCTGATCCACCTTTGCGAAAAGACATTCGCCGCGCGGCTTCACGGCAGCAATACACTACGCCAGTGAAGTTGACGGCGACCATGCGCGACAGCTGGTCGAAATCGAGATCTTCAACCCGCGCCTCACGATAAACGCCGGCACAATTTACAAGCGCCGACAATGGGCCGACCGAGGTTTCTGCTTCCCTGAAGATGCGTTCGATGTCTGCCTTCAAGGCTACATCTCCCTGTAACGCCACTGCGTACGCCCCCGATGCATTTATCTCGAAGGCCACCTCCTTCGAGTCTTCAAAATGCTCGGGCAGGCTGGCGATCGCAACCCGGTATCCAGCCTGGGCTGCCATGCGT
>JANOCN010000458.1:0-2952 GCA_031412185.1 Betaproteobacteria bacterium
GCTCCCACAGCCATAACTCGTAGTCGAATCCGTGCGGGTTGCTGCTGCCATGGGGGGCCTTCAGGCGCACGGTCATTTGCCAGCGCTCGCCAGCCCGCAACATGGCAGGCTGGCGTTGCAACTCTGTCCCGTCGGCACTGGTGGCCACACCGGCGTACCAGCCCAGGTAGATGCGCGCCGGCAACTGCAGGGCGGGCCCGCCGGCCGCAAAGCGTGCCGCTTCCACCCGGAGCCGAAACCGCGTGCCGGCCTCGTGGACCTGCGGCATGGCTGAGACCACCCCGGTCACGACGATATCGCGACCTTCCAGATGCGGTTGCAACGCGTGGGCACCGAAAACCGCTGCACGCCAGCCTGTCAGGCCGAAGGCCGCCAGCGCCAAGCTCAGGCCCACAGCGACGGCTATCCAGCCAGCCCTGCCCAGCCAGCGCCAGACCGCTCCGACAACGCCCAGGCCCAGTAGCAGCATGGCAGCGTAGGCAGGCCACGGCCACAAGACCGGTTGCACAATCTGCGCAGCACTTCCCGCCAAAAAGCCGACCAAGGCCGGCACCATCCAACCGGCCTTGCTCAGACGCTGCGCAGACGAGTCAGACATGCCCGATGCTAGCGCCTGCGGCCCCGAGCAAAAATCCCTGGCTCCGATATTGCTAGTATCTGGCTATAGGCAGACGGCATTATGTCGGCTATGCCACCGAGTCAACCAGAGAACACGCATGTCGATCCACGCAGCCCTGCACCACGTCACCCACTACCGCTATGACCGCCTGGTAGCGCTTGGTCCGCAGGTCATCCGGTTGCGACCGGCACCCCACTGCCGCAGCAAGATCGTCTCGTACTCGTTGCAGATAGAGCCGGCAGGGCATTTCATCAACTGGCAGCAGGATCCGTTTGCCAACTACCAGGCACGGCTGGTGTTCCCGGAGAAAACCACCGAGTTCAAGGTGACGGTGGACGTGGTGATGGACATGGCGGTGTACAACCCGTTCGACTTTTTCCTGGAGCCCAGTGCCGAAAAATTCCCGTTCGCGTATGACCCTGGTTTGGCGCAAGAGCTGGCCCCGTATCTGGCCGCCGACCCGCTGACCGATCTGCTCAAGGCCTATCTGGCCCGCATTGACCGTACCGAGAAGCGCAGCATCGATTTCCTGGTCGCCGTCAACCAGATGCTGCACACCGACATCCGTTACCTGATCCGTATGGAGCCAGGTGTCCAGACGCCAGAGGAAACTCTGGCGCTCCAGGCCGGTTCCTGCCGCGATTCGGCCTGGCTGCTGGTGCAACTATTGCGCCACAGCGGACTGGCGGCACGGTTTGTCTCCGGTTACCTGATCCAGCTGGCCCCGGATGTCAAGGCACTCGACGGCCCCAGCGGTACCGAGGTCGATTTCACCGACCTGCACGCCTGGTGCGAGGTTTACCTGCCGGGTGCTGGTTGGGTCGGGCTTGACGCCACGTCCGGCTTGCTGGCAGGCGAAGGCCATATACCGCTGGCCTGCACGCCGCAGCCTTCCGGTGCCGCACCGATAGAGGGCGGTGTAGACGAGGCCGAGGTCGAGTTCCACCATGAGATGAAGGTCACACGGATCTATGAGTCACCGCGTGTGACCAAACCCTACACCGACGAGCAATGGTCGGCAGTGATGCAGCTTGGTGTGTCGGTGGACCAGGAACTGGTGGCAGGCGACGTGCGCCTGACGATGGGCGGTGAACCGACTTTTGTGGCCGTGAATGATCGCGATGCCCCGGAATGGAACACCGATGCACTGGGCCCGACCAAACGCGGCTTTGCCACCGAATTGGTGCACAAGCTTCGCACCGAATACGGGCAGGTCGGGTTCCTGCACTTCGGACAAGGCAAGTGGTACCCGGGCGAGCAGCTGCCGCGCTGGGCCCTGAACATTTATTGGCGCACCGACCAGCAGCCGGTGTGGCGCAATCCAGCGCTGTTTGCCGACGAACGCAAGCCGACCCACTACTCCAGCGAACACGCGCACCGCTTCATCACCAAGCTGACGGCCAAACTCGGCCTGACGGACAAATTTGTCCTGCCCGGTTTTGAGGACGTCTGGTACTACCTCTGGCGCGAGCGCCGCCTGCCCGTCAACGTGGACCCGTTCGACTCCAAACTCGACGAGGAGTTGGAGCGTTCGCGCCTGCGCCGGGTGTTTGCCCAGAAGCTGGATGCGCCGGTCGGTTATGTGTTGCCGGTCAAAGTGGCCGAAGGACCGGCGCTGGGTGGCCCCCAATGGATCACCGGCCCGTGGTTTGTGCGCGATGAACGCCTGTACCTGATGCCCGGCGACTCGCCGATGGGGCTGCGCTTGCCGCTGGACTCCCTGCCGTGGGTCAGCAAAGCCGACTATCCGTACCTGGTCGAGCAAGATCCGTACAGCCCGCGTGGCGACCTGCCGGGCCACGGCGCGTTTGCCGACCGGTACGCGCCCGGTGCCGTGCCCGGCGCCGGCGTTGCCGCAAGCGCTATACCCTACCTGTCGGGCACTGGTCCGCAGCTTGAAGCCACGCGCAAAATGCAAAGCACCACCGGGGCGCAGGGAGCCGCCAGCCAGACCGCGCATTACGCGCAGAGCCCGGCGCAGCACGAGCCGCCGGATTTCGCGCGTGTGCCCAAACGCCTTGAGTCCGCCGCCTGGACCAGCCGCACCGCCTTGTGTGTGGAAGTGCGCGACCCGCGCCGCGCCAGCGGCCCCAAGGCCGAAGCAGTGGGCGAGGCCTCCGGGGTGTTGTATGTGTTTATGCCACCGCTGGAAAAACTCGAAGACTACCTGGACTTGCTGGCCGCCGTCGAGGCCACGGCGCAGGAACAGCAGGTGCAACTGGTGTTGGAGGGTTACGCGCCGCCGCGCGACCCGCGTTTGAAACTGCTGCAGGTTACACCCGATCCGGGCGTGATCGAGGTCAACATCCACCCGGTCAGCAGTTGGGGCGACC
>JANOCN010000459.1:0-5600 GCA_031412185.1 Betaproteobacteria bacterium
AGCACTGCCTCGTGCTGGAGCGCGGGCGTGTGGTGGACCGCATCGACATGGCCGATCCCGAGCCCCGCAGCTTGCTGGGTAAATTCTTCTTTGAAACTGCCAAAGGCTGGACCGACCAGACGGTACTGCCGCAGGAAGACAGTTTATGAACTCCCTCTTTAACACTCTGGTGGAGTTCGGCCCCGATCTTTGGAAGGCCACACTCGACACCTTGTTGATGGTCAGCGCTTTGCTGATCGGCACGCCGCTGGGCGTGTTGTTGTTCACTTCGGCCAGTGGGGGCTTGTACCCGCGCCCGATACTCAACCGTGTGGTTGGCTACATCGTTAATGTGTTGCGTTCATTCCCGTTCATCATCCTGCTGGTCATCCTGATCCCGTTCTCGCGTCTGGTGGTGGGCACCAGCATTGGCCCCAAGGCGGCTGCCGTGGCGTTGTCGTTTGCCGTGATTCCGTTTTTCGCACGGCTGGTCGAGCAAAACCTGCGTGATGTGCCGCGCGGCATCATCGATATGGCACAGGCCTGTGGTGCCTCTACGGCCACTACGATTTTCAAGGTGCTGATTGCCGAGGCGATGCCGGCCATTGTGGCCAGCTTCACGGTTACCGCCACCGGCTTTATCGCGTATTCGGCCGTGGCCGGTGCGGTCGGAGCAGGCGGCCTGGGCGACCTCGCCATCCGTTACGGTTATTACCGTTTCGAGACCGGCGTGATGGTCTGGTGTGTAGTAATCATGTTCGTGCTGGTGCAGTCGACCCAGATGCTGGGTGCATGGGTCGCACGGCGCATCGACAAGCGGTAATAGATACCAGCCGCTCTGCGCAGCAAAGTTTCCTGTCGATCCCTCAACCTTTATGGAGATAACGATGAAAAAACGAGTATTGATCCAAGCCCTGCTGGCATCCACACTGGCAGTTGCCGGCTGGGCGCACGCACAAAGTGCGTTGCGCATCGGTTTCTTCCCGGGCCCCTATGCCGACCAGTTCAAGCGGGGGGTTCAACCCACGCTGGAGAAGGCGGGTGTGAAGGTACAGCTAACCGAGTTTTCCAACATCATCCAGCTCAACTCGGCGCTGATGGATGGCAACCTGGATGCCAACGTGTTCCAGAACCGCGCTTTCCTGGAAACCTTCAACACCCAGTACAAGGGCGACCTGGTGGAGGTGCTGCAGGTGCCCAGTGCGCCGCTGGGCCTGTATTCCAAAAAGTACACCGATTTGAAGGCACTGCCCAATGGCGCATCGGTGTCGCTGCCGAATGACCCAACCTCGCTCGGGCGTTCGCTGGCGTTCCTGCAGGGGCAGGGCCTGCTGGGTCTGGACCCAGCCATCGCTGCGGGCCGGGCGACCGAGAAGAACGTTACGTCGAATCCACGCAATTTCAAGCTGGTGCTGCTGGATGCACCGCAGATACCGCGCTCTCTCGATGAAGTGGACCTGGCCGCCGTGCTTGGCAACCACGTCATCGCATCGGGAATGTTGCTGTCGTCGGCAATTGCGCTGGAAGACCCGGCCCCCCAGTACCGCATTATTCTGGTGGCGCGCAAAGACGTGGCCAACGGTGCAGTGCTCAAGCAACTCGCCGACGCCTACAAGTCTGCCGACTACCGCAAGTTCATCGAGACCGACCCCAAGGCCAAGGGGTTCTCGCGCCCTGAGTACTGGCGCTGATGGAACTCGCCCCGGTCATCCTGGAGGAGGCATCGGTTGCCTCCAGCAGCGTCGATGCCGCTTGCGAGGTTATTCGTGAAGCCATCCGCAGCGGCTTGTTTGCAGGCGGTGACCGGATTCGCGAGGTCGAGGTGTGCGCGCTGGCCAATGTGTCGCGCACCTCGGTGCGCCAGGCATTGACGCTGCTGGCGGCCGAGGGTTTTGTAGAGCTGCGCCCGAACCGGGGTGCGGTGGTGATCGACTGGACCGACGCCAACCTGCTGGAGATATTTGACCTGCGGGCAATGCTGGAAGGGTATGGTGCGTCGCTCGCAGCGCTGCATGCTTTGCCCGCAGAAGTGCTGCAGATGCGCCGCGAAGCGGATACGTTCCACGCACTCATACGCGACGCCGGCAGCCTCGACATGCGGTTGATCGCGGAATCCAACAACCGGCTGCATCGCATGGTGCTGGACGCCGGCAAGAATCGCCGTCTGGCGTCGATGATGGTGGCGGTAGTGCATGTGCCGCTGGTCACGCAGACGTTTGCCAAATACACGCCAGCATCGCTGGAGCGCAGCGCGCTCCAGCACTATGACGTGGTCTCGGCGATCGAGTCCGGCGACGCGGTGTGGGCTGAATCAGCCATGCGTGCCCACATCCATGCGGCCAAGAAAGTTATCTTTGGCACCCGCCCGGCCCGTGCGGCCCGGGCCTTGAGCACGGAGCCAGGATGAGCATGCATTTTGAAGAGCGACCCCTGGAGCCGCTGGATATCCAGCTGGACCATGTAGGGTTTATCGTGCCCGATCTCCAGGCTACACGCGATCTCCTGGCACAGCTCGGTTTTACGCTCACGGCCCGTGCCAACCACACCCGCACGGACGCGCACGGTGCACTGGTGTCGGCCGGCAGCTCGCAGCATTCGATCATGCTGGGCAACGGCTACGTCGAAATAATGCAGATCACCGATCCGGCCGCTGGGCACCAGTTGGCGCTGGCACCGACCGCGCGTTTTGGCCTGCACGTGGTGGCCTTCGGTACCACCGACGCATCCGAGTGCCACGTGGGTTGTGTGCGCAATGGCGTGCAGGCAGGGCCGGTGCTGCACTGGGCGCGGCAGATCAAGGAGGACGGCATCCAGGGGACAGCGCTGTTTGCCTACTTCGGTTCTGCATGGCAGCCCGCAGACCCTTCGTATGTGTGCTGGGTGGAGCATCGGACCCCTGGTTTGCTGCGCTCACCCCAGCTGCTACGGCACGATAACCAGGCCTTGGGTCTGGTGGCGCTGCGTTACCGCGGCCCGCAGGCGCAGGCCCGGCAGTGGAGCCGGCAGTTGCGGGCAGCCGGTATGCGGCTGGTGCACGAACGCGAAGGCGGCATCGATTTGTCGCTGCCCAACGCCACGCTGCAGATCGATTTCGACAAGCAACAGACCAGCGTGTTACCCAGCGCAGTGGAGTTCGAATTGTCCGATGGTGGCTGGCTGCGCGAGCGCTGCGCCGTACTGGGTCTGCAAGTGCACGCGCAGGCCGACGGGGCGTTGGATGTGGACCTGGTGCAGCAACTGGGAGTGCACTGCATTTTCCACACGCGCAAAGGAGAAGTGATTTGAAGCAGTTACCCCTGCAGGGCCTGATGGTGCTGGACCTGACACACATGTTGTCGGGCCCGTACGGAACTATGCTGCTGACCGACCTGGGTGCCCGCATGATCAAGGTCGAGCCACCGGGTGCGGGTGAAGGCACGCGTCAGTTGCTGGCGGGCAGCACGGAGTATTCGCGCGATGGCATGGGTGCCTATTTCCTCACGCTCAACCGCGGCAAGGAGAGTGTGGCGCTGGACCTCAAGTCGGAGCAGGGGCTGGCGGTGTTTCACGATCTGGTGCGCCAGGCCGATATCGTCTTCGACAATTTTGGTGCCGGTGTGACCAAGCGCCTGCGCATCGACCATGCCAGTCTGTCTGCCATCAACCCGCGCATCATCACCTGCAGCGTGACGGGTTTTGGCGAAACCGGGCCGGACACCCAGCGTCCTGCTTTTGATCAGGTGGTGCAGGCGATGGGCGGTGGCATGTCGATTACCGGTGACGCAGAATCCGGCCCGATGCGGGCCGGTGTTCCGATGGGCGACCTGGGCGGAGGTATCTTCGGGGCCTTGGGTGTGCTGGCCGCCGTGGTGGCACGCCACAGCACCGGGCGCGGGCAACACGTGGACATTTCGATGCTCGACGTGCAGGTGTCCCTGCTCAACTATATGGCAACCATGCACCTGATGTCGGGCATCGTGCCCGAGCGCATGGGCAACGGGCACTTCGTACATGTGCCCTACAACACCTATCCCACCCAGGACGGTTTTGTGGTGGTGGCGTGTATCGGCGACGCGTTCTTCGAGCGCTTCCTGCAGATGTTGCCACTGCCGGAACTGCTGGACCCGGCGTTTGCTGCGCAGCCGGCCCGTCTGGCCAACAAGCACCTTATCGACCAGGCGATTGGCAGGGCTTTTGTACGCCAGCCGACCAGCTACTGGTTGGCGCAACTGCGCCAGGCAAAGATTCCCTGCGGCCCGGTGAATGATTTCGGGCAGGCACTGAGCGACCCGCAGGTGCTGGCGCGCGATATGGTGGTGCCGGTGGCACTTCCATCCGGTGAAGTTGTGCGCATGCCTGGAAATCCGATCAAGCTGTCGGACGCCGCAAACCCGCATTACACGGCGCCGCCAGGCGTGGGCGAGCATTCGCGCGCCGTACTGGCGTCGGTACTCGGATACCCCGCACAACAGATCGACGCCCTGTGTGCCGCTGGTGCGGTGGGCGCGCCATGATGGACTTGGTGACCATCACCGACGTGGGCCCGCGCGATGGTTTGCAGAGCCAGCAGACGCAGGTGCCAACCGAGGGCAAGTTGCGCTTGATCCAGGCCCTGTTTGACGCCGGTCTGCCGAGTGTGGAGGCGACCAGTTTCGTATCGCCCAAGGCAGTACCCCAGATGGCTGACGCCGATCTGTTGCTGCCGCAAGTAAAGGTGCCAGCCAAGGCGCGGCTGTCGGTGCTGGTGCCCAATTTGCGCGGGCTGGAGCGGGCTGCAAAGGCGGGTGCCACCGAAATCTCGGTGGTGCTGTCGGCCACCAACACCATGAACCGCAAGAACATTGCGATGGACCTGTCGGTGGCGACCAGCACCTGCGTTACGGTGCTGGAGCAGGCGCACAAACTGGGTCTGGCCAGCCGTGCCTATGTCGCGGTCGCTTTCGAGTGCCCATTCGAAGGGCCCACAGCACCTGCGCGAGTGCTCGAGCTTGCGTTGCGCATGTGTGACGCCGGTGCGGGCGAGATTGTGCTGGCCGACACCATCGGGGCTGCGTCGCCGGTCCAGGTTCAGACACTTCTTTCTGCCTTGCTGGGGCATATCGAAACGTCGCGGCTTGGGATGCACTTTCACGACACCCGTGGCATGGCGCTTGCCAATGCCTGGGCAGCACTGGAGCTGGGCGTGCGCCGCTTTGATGCCAGCATCGGCGGCCTGGGTGGTTGCCCGTTTGCGCCCGGTGCTTCTGGAAATGTGGCGACCGAAGACCTGGTGCTGATGGCACAGCAGTGTGGTTTTGCCACCGGCATCGATCTGCAGGGATTGCTGCGTGCAGTGGCGCTGGCCCAGCAGATGGTGGGTTATCCGGTTGGCGGGCACAGCGTGCGCTGGCTGCGCCGAGCCGACCCGCGCGCAGAGACATTGAACCAATAGGAGGGGATGGCCATGCCGGTACTTGCCGTGCACGCGGATGCGCAGCGCGCGATGGATGTGATGCAAAACGCGGGCATCGCGATATTGCCCAACGACGTGGGTTATTCGCTGATCGCAGCGCGGCTGCCCGCGCTGCAGAAGATTTTCACCACCAAGAAGCGCGCACCCGCCAAACTCAACGCGATGGTGGGCAATGACGATCTGCACCGCG
>JANOCN010000460.1:0-2918 GCA_031412185.1 Betaproteobacteria bacterium
GATGTCGACCGCCAATTCATACAGCGCCACGGTGGCGAAGTGGCGAAACTGCGCGCGCGCACCCGACAACTCCACACCCGCCGTTTTTGCCATTGGCCAATAAGTTGGCAGCGACCAGTGCCACTCAGCGCAGCACCGGCAATGACTTCAGCGCCCTGATCGCACCGTCACCGATGGATGCACCAAACCGTTTCACCAGGCGCTCCGCCACATTCTCGCGCCGTGTGTAATCCACAATCTCTTCGGCCTTGACGATTTCGCGTGCCACGAAGTCCAGATTGCCTAGCTGGTCTGCCAACCCGAGCTCGATCGCCTGCTGCCCGGTCCAGAACAGTCCGCTGAAGGTTTCAGGCGATTCTTTCAGCCGCTTTCCACGCCCCGCCTTCACGGCGTCAATGAACTGCTTGTGGATCTGGTCCAGCATGGCCTGGGCGTACGCGCGCTGACGCTCCGTCTGCGGGCTGAACGGGTCCAGAAAACCCTTGTTTTCACCAGCCGTCATCAGGCGGCGCTCCACGCCCAGCTTCTCCATCAGCCCGGTAAACCCAAAACCGTCCATTAACACCCCGATACTGCCCACCACACTTGCCTTGTCAACGAAGATCCGGTCCGCAGACACCGCAATATAGTAGGCTGCCGACGCGCAGGTCTCTTCCACCACGGCATACACCGGCTTGTTGTATTTGGTCTTGAGCCGGCGCAGCTCGTCGTTGATGATGCCAGCCTGCACCGGGCTGCCGCCAGGCGAGTTGATCAGCAACACCACCGCCAATGCTCGCTCGTCCTCGAAGGCGGCGCGTACAGCCGTGATCACCACCTCGGCACTGGCTTCGCCCCCCGACGCGATCTCACCCTTGATTTCGACCAGGGCCGTATGCGGCGTTGCAATGTCGGCTGCAGGGCCGTTGTAGCGCAGAGTGATCCACACCACAGCTATAAAGAAGGCCAGCCAGGCCAAGCGCACGAAAGTACGCCAGCGGCGCGCGGTGCGCTGCTCTTCCAGTGCTGCGAACGCCAGCTTTTCCAGCGTTGCGCGCTCCCATCCGCTGGTGGGGCCCACGGTGGGCGCTGCAGCGACAGGGCTCTGGGCCGTGGGCGGATTTTCTGGATCGTGGGGGTCGGTCATCTCAAAATTCAACGGGTTTCAGGTTGTGGGCAGTATGCCAGTGCACAACACCGTCATACTCTTCAAGGGTGATTTTGACCAGACCGCCCCGGCACGGGCCGCCCTGGCATAAACCGGTTTCCGGGTGGTAGGTGGCACCATGGGTGGCACAAATCAGCCAGTGGCCAGTGAGGTCGAAGAACCGGTCCGGCTGGTAGTCCATCTCCATGCGAATATGGTTGCAGCGATTCAGGTAGGCGTGTACCCGCTGGTTGTAACGCACGGCAAAGGCGCGGCAATTCTGTCCCTGGTAGACCACATCGAAGGAGACTGCAACCCCGCCATTCAGCAGATCTGCCGCGTTGCACAGTGCGATGGTCTGGTGCATGGTCAGATGTCAGCCATTGGCCAGCAACCAGTCCCGCAACTCGACCACCGAATGGGCCACGAAACGGGGATTCAGCGCCGCAAAAGTTTCTGGATGGTGGGCACCATAACTCACCGCCACACTGTCGCAACCGGCGTTGAGGGCCATTTGCAAGTCGTGTGTGGTGTCGCCGATCATCAAAAGCCTGGACGGCACGACACCAAACTCCCGCATCAGTTCGTTCAACATGCGTGGATGCGGCTTGCCGGCGGTTTCGTCCGCCGTACGCGACCCGTCAAACACCCCCTGCAACTCCACTGCCCGCAGCGCCAGGTCCAGACCATGCCGACTCTTGCCGGTAGCGACCGCCAGACGGTGTTGGCGCCGCTTCAACGCTGCCAACATTGGCAACACGCCGGAAAACAGACTGATGTCGTCCTGAAGCAATCCATAGTGGTGCCGGTAACGCGCACCCAGCTCCGGGTACTTTTCCCGGGGCACGTCGGGGGCGGCATGCGCCAACGCCTGCGTCAACCCCATGCCGATCACATAAGCGGCCGCCTGGTCAGTGGGCACGGTGCCGCCAACATCGCGTACCGCGTGCTGGATGCAGCGGGCAATGATGGCCGTGGAATCGAACAAGGTGCCGTCCCAGTCAAAAGCAATCAGTTCATAGGAACGCGGACTTTGGTTGCCAGTTCCGGCTTGCGCCGGGTGTTCCGAATCGGGCTCAAGCGACATGGTCTAGGAATTGTTGAAGTTCGGAAGGCAGGTTGGACATCAACTCCACCCGCTTCCCGGTGACGGGATGGGTGAACTGTAACCGCCAGGCATGCAGGAACATGCGTCGCAGCAGTTGCGCCGAGCCGGCACGTTGCAACGATTTGTTCAGTTCGAAATCACCGTATTTCTCATCCCCCGCGATTGGCATGCCGGAAGCGGCCAGATGCACCCGAATCTGGTGCGTCCGACCGGTCTTGATGGTGACTTCCAGCAGAGTGAATGCGCCCACCGGCCGGACCACTTTGACCAGCGTCAGCGACTGCATGGCGTCCGGATGGTCCTGGGCCACAACCTTTACGCGACGCTCGCCGTCCGGCAGCAGATATTTGTGCAGTGCTGCGTCTAGCACCTTGAGGCGGGCTGGCCACTGCCCGGCCACCAGTGCCAGATAGGTCTTGCCCGTCTCGCGCTCCCTGAACTGGTTCTGCAGGTGCTTCAACGAACTGCGTTTCTTGGCGACCAGCAGTATTCCGCTGGTTTCCCGGTCCAGCCGGTGCACCAGCTCCAGAAATCGCGCCTGCGGACGCGCCATGCGGAGTTGCTCGATGACACCAAAACTCACCCCTGAGCCGCCGTGCACAGCCACACCTGCGGGTTTGTCGACAGCCAGGAAACTCTCATCCTCTACCAGCACCGGGAATTCACGCGCCGGTGCCAGGCGTT
>JANOCN010000461.1:0-6574 GCA_031412185.1 Betaproteobacteria bacterium
TCGAAGTCAGCGCGCGCGCCGGTAGTGCATGGCGACCGCGCCGCAGCGCAGCGGCTTCGCCGAGATCAACTCGAGCCGCCGCGTGCTCGGCAGCCCGCTCTCGTACAGGGTCGGGCCGTGGCCGGCGATCCTGGGGTGGACGAGCAGCTGGTATTCGTCGATCAGATCCAGCCGGTCCAGCGCGGCCGCGAGCTTGCCGCTACCAAGGAGCACGCCGTCCGGGGTCGCGTTCTTGAGCTCCTGTATGCCCGTGCGCAGGTCGCCGGCGATGTGGTGGCTGTTGGTCCACGGGAAGTCTGTTCGCGCCGTGGAGACCACGTATTTCGGCTTGGCCTCCAGCTTGACCGCCCATTCGCGCATCGCAGGCGGTGCCTCCGCGTCACCGCGGGCGACTGCCGGCCAGTAGCTTTCCATCATCTCGTAGGTGACGCGGCCCCACAGCATCGCGCCACTCTCGTCCATGAGCCGGGTGAAGAAGGCGTGTGTCTCGTCGTCGGCGATCCCCTCCCGGTGGTCGACGCAGCCGTCCAGGGTGAGATTGATGCTGAAGGTCAAGAGTCCCATGGTGTCCTCCGTTCGGGATGCGCCGCTAGCCGTTTTGCAAACGAAAAGTGCTTGCTGTGCAGAGTGGGCGGGCACGAAATGCTATGGTTTTTGAAGCAAACGCAGTGGATTCCGTCGCAAGCTTGGCACTTTACCTGGCGGGCGACTGCGCCAGGACCAGCGCACCGCCATGCCGGGGACAGCTTCGAGCATGCTGTGAGGGCAGGCGTGCATGGGCGTTGGGTGTAAGTGTCAACTAGGACGGGGTCCGTATTGAATCGCGTGTTATGTCGCTGACCAGACCTTGCTAGGCTGCTACAAGCTTTTTGAAGTATGGGTAGCACCAATAAAAAATCAAACTGCAACCCGCCACTAGCCCAAAGCCAACCCCGAGCCGAAATAGTACCCGCTCATCCGCAGGCATTTCACGAGAGCTAAACCAAGCGTGAAGAGAAATGGCGAACCAGCAAACAACTATCAGCACCGGTGCGATCAAGAATGCCAGCCACTGGAACAACGGAACAGTCAACACGATGATTGGAAAAGGCGAAAAGATGAACCAAGCCGCGTAGTTTGGGCGGGATCTAGCAGGGGCGATCTCCGCAACCGGACGCCACCCACCGGCCCCCGTGAACGAGGCTTCGCATCGCCCGCAAGTTGGGGCATCACCCTTCACCTCTGCGTTACAGCTTGGACAGTACAGCGACATAACTTTTGAGATGAAAGGCCAAGCCCAGCTCATTGAGACTGGTCCTCGCGATGGAGGGGTTAGGCATCAGTGCGCACCCTGGCGCTGATGCGTGGCAACTAGCAAACATACCACTCGCTCAACTGCGTGGTTGTCCAAATATCTCCGACAACTTGTCTGCAGTCAGAAAGCTTCCCCCATCGGCATACGAGACAAATTCACCTGGAACCTCATGCGCAATCCGTCCGATGGTTGACGGAAGAATCGGAGGGCAAGAGCAGACTGCCAAATTGCAGTCGCGGCACCGAGACGGGTACGCGTTTGCTAACGTCTTCTGGAGAACGATTCCCCGCTGTTGTCTCGGAACATTCGCTTCAACCATGTTGTTGAGCTTCATCAGCCACGCGAAAACGTCAGAAGCCTCGCTGAGAAAGTACCCGGGGGCAGATGGGAAGACACGCACGGCTTCTGCAAGCTCGCCAACTTCTTCGGCCAGCTTGGCGAATGTTTTCGCATACTCCTCAGTCGTGGAGCTCGGATAAATCTGAGCAAACATTTGCTGCCACTCGGCGATGCTTTTTGGCTTCTTCGAGGTGTTGGATTGACCAATTCGCTGCAGAGCGCTCCAGTCGGGACCGCGGGACGCGGCCTTACGGAGCCCGCACTCGTCAAAATCGTGGGGCACCTTGTGGCAGTAGGGGCAGGCGTAGGGAAACTTGGCCCAAAGCATATTTGACGGGCTTTTGACGCCTACCTTCCCGCAAAGTGCGAACCACCACGCAATTGCCTTGGCCATGTAGCTGTGAAGCGTAGGACCGTAATCTGACTTCTTGGAAACCAAGACGCTCAAGCTTCCAATTACTTCCACTAGGTGAGCGAAAATTCCGTTCGCATCACGTTGGAAGTTTCGGTTCCAGTACATCCTGTTAAGCGACTCGTACCAATCATCCAACGACTGCGACGACAGCGTATCGATCAAGGAACTGGTGATCGGGGGCGGCGATGCAAACTTCCGCGTGAAGTCCCGGTTAAGCTCTTCAATAGACTTCATCGTGGCGTCTGGAAACAATTCAACTGCAATTCCGGCTGCGCGCAGCTGCAACACGCCGCGACCGAGAATGTTCGGATTCGGGTCTAACATTCCTATAACAACCTTCGAGACTCTGCGCTCGATTAATCTTTGTGCGCACGGAACCTTGGGGTGATTTCTTGTGGTGCACGGTTCCAGGGTTGTATAGACAGTGCTTCCCGTGAGGTCGACATCCTTTAGCTTCTTCTCAAGCGCTGTGAATTCGGCATGTTCGCCTTTCTCCTGCTCTCCTCTAAAGGCTACCGCAAGGACCTTGCCGTCTTTGACTACTACGGCTCCAACGAGCGGGCTGGAAGAAACATCTTTCCCAACACAAAGGCGTGCTTGTTGGAGCGCGGCTCCGAGATATGTGCTTATGTCGCTTTGGTCTTCATTATTCAAGAGAGGCTCCTTGGATTGGCATTGTTCTGTGGGTGGATGGTAGCCATCTGGCCATCCAGCGGACGCTGAAGGGCACATGACCTCGGTCTGATGCCTATCGAATGAAAGGGATTTCCCCGCCCCGAACTAGCCGCAGTGATGTGAGGGTTTCGGCGACCGGCAACGAAGTGCCACGATGAGAAGTTCGAATGTCTCATCAACGCTTCAGAAGGCGAAGTCCATGGCTATTGTTACCTTAGGGGATCAGTTTTTCCAAGAACGTCTTTGCAGTTCACGGCGTGGATGCCACAGGCAAACTCACTCTCGTTCGCCCGAATGTTGCGCGTGCCAAGCTGCTGGAGCTGATCGCCTCGCCGCCCCCGAATGACGGGTTAGGCGTCATCGCGCCACACGAATCAGGGGATAGAAGTTGTATGCGCAAAACGGAGCGTCACCGCATCGTCCGGACATAGTGGATACGATTAGAACGACTGTCTTTGTTGCGCGAATATCTGAGTCCAGAGTGCAAACAGCGACATATTGCGGCGCATCCGCTCCGATGTCGAGGCAAGCCGATAGCTTGGACTTTGAGTCAAGAATTGACTTGATGGCACGGAGGTCTGGACCGTGCTGTGGACTTTGGTAGAGACTTGGATTCCGTGTCACCGAAGACCTAGCATGGTCGAGGTTATTGTTCGCGATCTCAGCAGCCATGGCTACAGGCTTCTTTGTGGGAATAGCCTGTGTAGTTGGCTTGCGATTGCCAGCAGAGGCGATCACCTGAAGATCGCAAGTTTCGGATGCCGAGCAAGTTAGCTCGAACTCCGTTCTTGAGTCATTCCCAGTGATACCTCCCGTGAATTTTCCCTGTTGCCATCCCTCTGGCGTGGAAACCGAGGCACAGCCGACAATCGCTCCGGCGACAAGCAGCAACGGCATGAGTGATTTGGGTAGGTGGATGCGCAACATGGTCAAAAAAGGGACGCCTAGCTCTCACAATTGAGTTTTCCGACAAACGCCGCAGTCGGTGAAAGCCAGTCTAGCGATCGGATCGCCACGGCGCACCCTCCGATTGGCTGACTTAAACAACCAACTCGGTCGCATCTCCCTCACCCAGTCAACTCCCCCCTCACCCACCCCATCGTCACTCCAACGCCCTGCCGGAACGCCTCGCCCAAATGGCTCTGGCTGCTGAAGCCCAGGTCGTGCGCCAGCGCGGCCAGGTCGCGTTCGCCCTCCTCCAGGCGCTGCAGCGCGGCGGCGAGGCGCAGGCGCTGGCGGTAGCCGTGCAGGCTCAGGCCGGTGGCGCGGCGGAACGTGCGGGCCAGGTGGAAAGGCGAGCAGCAGGCGGCGTCGGCCACGTCGTTCAGCGTCCAGGGCGTGGTTTCGCCATTTGTCGCGCCCACACGCGCGGCCATGAAGCTTCTGGCGCGGTGCACCGCGGCTGCACTTCGGTGCACTGCCGAAGTCGCGGAAGGCGAATCAGCGGCGCCCACGTTGGGCTCCGGCTCCAGTGCGGCCCGCAAAACCAGCGGTGTGGCATCTGGCATCGCCGTCGCCGGGTTCACCGCTGCCGGATTGCCGCGCGCCAACGCCCGCCAGTGCCGCCGCAGTTGCAGCAACGCCTTCGGCGTCAGCAGCCATTCGCGCGGCGGCGGCAACGCGGCTTCGGCGCCGGCCCGCGCGGTGACCACGATGCTGGTGCGGCTCGCCTCGGCCAGCGGCTTCATGCGGTAGGGCAAGCCGGTGGGCAGGCACAGCGCGGTGATGCCGTCCAGCAGTACGGCCTGCTGCCCGTCGATGCTGAATTCGGTGACGCCGCTGGCCGGCAGCACCAGGCGCTGGCTGGGCACTTCGTAGCGCGGGCTCCACTGCAGCGGCCTGGCATGCAGCGTCACGCGCTCCACCTGCAGCGCGTCGCCGTCGTGCAAAAGCGTGCGGGCCTGGGGCATGGCGTGAGGGTCAGGCTAAATGGATGCTACTGAATTGATAGCTACCTGTGCCCGCTGGACGGGCACTAGCGGCTGATTCGGAGTGAAATCAGCTTGCCAGGAGTTCGCATCGCGAAATCCTGGCCAAAGCGTCACCCATGGATTCGCGAGCGATGGCGGTGTCGTAGTTGACCTGGCCGCGCAACCACCATCCGTCGCTCAACCCGAAGTAACGGCACAGGCGAAGATCCGTGTCCGCGGTGATCGCCCGCTTGCCCGCGACGATGTCCCCAATGCGCTGTGCGGGTACACCGATGTCCTTGGCCAGGCGGTACTTCGTCAAGCCGAGAGGTTTGAGGAACTCCTCTTCCAGCATTTCGCCAGGGGAAACAGGGGCAACGGTGCGCATCAAGAGACTCCTTACGAATCAAAATGCTATCGCTTTGATAGCTACTTGTGCCCGCGGGACAGGCGCTACCGGCCTTTTTTTCCCGAAAAAGCGGGTTTGGGAGCGCCCGTGACCCTTGGCGGCAGTCCGGTGTGCTGGGTGAGCATGCGGCCCTTCACCGGCGCGCTGTTTTTCATCGGCGCGGCCGATTTCGGCGCGGTCGCGTTCACGGTCGAATTCTTGCGCCGCGCGCTCACATAGCTGCCGTCGGTGAGCGGCTGGTAGGCCGGGATCAAATGGTGCTTGCCGTTGCCGATCAGGTCGGCGCGGCCCATGGCTTTCAGCGCATCGCGTAGCACCGGCCAGTTGTTGGCGTCGTGGTAGCGCAAAAAGGCCTTGTGCAGGCGCCGGCGCTTCTCGCCGCGCACGATGTCCACCGTCTCGCTGTCGTGGGTGATCTTGCGCAGCGGGTTCTTGTTGGTGTGGTACATCGCCGTGGCGGTGGCCATCGGGCTGGGGTAGAAGGTCTGCACCTGGTCGGCGCGAAAGCCGTTCTTCTTCAGCCACAGCGCCAGGCTCATCATGTCCTCGTCGCTGGTGCCCGGATGCGCCGCGATGAAGTACGGGATCAGGTATTGCTTCTTGCCGGCCTCGGCCGAGTACTTCTCGAAGAGCGTCTTGAACTTGTCGTAGCTGCCGATGCCCGGCTTCATCATCTTGGTGAGCGGGCCCTGCTCGGTGTGCTCGGGCGCGATCTTGAGATACCCGCCCACATGGTGCTGCACCAGCTCCTTCACGTACTCGGGCGATTGCACCGCCAGGTCGTAGCGCAGGCCGGAGCCGATCAGGATCTTCTTGATGCCTTTGAGCGCGCGCCCCTTGCGGTAGATCTGGATCAGCGGGCCGTGGTCGGGGGTCAGGTTCTGGCAGATGCCGGGGTAGACGCAGCTGGGCTTGCGGCAAGCCGCTTCGATCTCCGGCGAGCGGCAGCCCAGGCGGTACATGTTGGCCGTGGGGCCGCCCAGGTCTGAGATGGTGCCGGTGAAGCCTTCCACCTTGTCGCGGATGTCTTCCACCTCGCGCAGGATGGAGGCCTCCGAACGGCTCTGGATGATGCGGCCTTCGTGTTCGGTGATCGAGCAGAACGTGCAGCCGCCGAAGCAGCCGCGCATGATGTTCACGGAAAAGCGGATCATTTCCCAGGCCGGGATCTTGGTCGCGCCGTCGTGCTTGCCGTGTTCGTCTGCGTAACGCGGGTGTGGCGAGCGAGCGTAGGGCAAGTCGAACACATAGTCCATCTCGGCCGTTGTCAGCGGAATCGGCGGCGGCGTGATCCACACATCGCGTGCGGTGGCACCTAGGCCGTGTGCCAGCACCAGGGCTCTAGCATTGCCGGGGTTGGTTTCCAGGTGCAGCACACGGTTGGCGTGGGCATACAGCACCGGATCGGCCTTGACCTGCTCGTACGACGGCAGGCGGATCACCGTGCGGTCGCGCGGGGGCACCTTGAGTTTCTGCTTGAGGTTGGGGTTGGGGACGAAGCTCAGGGGCATTTCCGTTCGCCCTGAGCCGCC
>JANOCN010000462.1:0-9260 GCA_031412185.1 Betaproteobacteria bacterium
TAGAGGCCGCGCCGCCACCGTCACTGCCCCAAGCCGTGGCCCCAGTGCCGGTTGCCCCGCAAGCGACTGCGCCAGTGCAGCGTAGCGTTGCCGAAACAACAGCGGCAGCGCCGACCCCTGAGCCAGCGGCAGCACCACCAAGCGTAGCGCAGCCGGCTTTTGTGGCGCAACCGGAAGCCCCGAGATACGACCTCGCAGCGCAACTGGTCCCGCTGCAGCCTGCGCGGCCAGTCATACCCAGCATACCCAGCGCGCCAGCAGCATCCGCCCCGGTCGCGCCGTCTGTGGTGTCGCCCGCAGCCAGTAGCGCAACGGCATCCCCTGCCCTGACCAAGGACGCCGCGCTGCCAACCCGCAGCTACGTCGTGCCCGGTTCGACCCGGCTCAATTACAACGCCACCGGCCGCCAGTCGCGTTTGGACTACGCGGCGTCGGGCGAGCTGCTCTGGCAACACGACGGCAGCGGCTATAACGCGCGCCTCGAAGTGAGCGCCTTCATGCTGGGCTCGCGCACTTTCTCCAGCACCGGGCAACTCACGGCCGACGGCCTGGCACCGGGCCGTTTTGCGGACAAAACCCGTTCCGAGCAGGCAGCCCATTTCGACCGTACCAGGGGCCGTGTCAGTTTCAGCGCTAACACCCCTGAGGTGGTCTTGTTGCCAGGCGCGCAGGACCGCATCAGTGTGTTTATCCAGCTCGCTGCCATGTTGGCCGGGGAGCCTGGCAGCTACCCCCCGGGAACCACCATCACGGTGCAAACCGTGAGCCGGCGTGCCGCCGACATGTGGGTGTTCACGGTCGAAGGCGACGAAAAACTGTCGCTGCCTGGCGGTGAACTGGCCACTGTGCGGCTGGTCTGCAATCCGCGCAAGGACTTCGACCAGAAGATCGAGGTCTGGCTGGCCCCGGCGCTGGGTTACCTGCCGGCCCGTATCCGTATCGCGGAGGCGAACGGCGATTTTGTAGACCAGCAGTGGCGCTCGACGGCCAGCCCTTGAAATTGCCAAGTTTGTTGCAAGATGTCCGGTATTGCCAGCGCTATTGCGCGCAGCCCGGTTGCAGCGAGCGCCGGTCCATTTACCCTTGCGGGACAATACCCCCATGCACACGCTTTACGACTCAGACACCTTTTCGGTGACCCACATGCTTGCCAACGCGCCCGATGCGCAGGCCAAAGCCCAGATGGCGCTTGACGAAGCAGCCCACAAGAAGCCGGTGCCGATGATGGCGCGCCACGGCTTTGAGATTGTCGACAAGCGGGTTGGCAAGGAGGTGTACCTTGATGGCTCCTGGGCCGAACTGTTCCAGCAGCAGATTGCCACCTGGCAGGTCAAGACGCCGACCCAGGAAGAAGTAGAAGACACCCTGGAGGGCTACGCGAGCCTGGCGCAAAACCCGGTGGTGGTGCACTGACAAGTTCTGGGGTGCTGGCAATGGTGATGCGCCCACTGCTCGCGTTGGTCCTGCTGCTTGGTCTGCTTCAGGCGTGTGCGACCGCTCCTTCCACACCCACCAGCGGCGTCGACGTGGCGCGGCATAACGTGGCGCAACGTATTGCAGCGTTGCTTCCGGTGGATGCAATTCTGCTGGGCGAGCAGCACGACGCACCCGACCACCAGCGCCTGCAGCGCGCAGCGGTGCTCGAATTGGCCAGCCGGGGTCTACTGGGCGCTGTGCTGCTGGAGATGGCAGAACAAGGCCACTCCACCCGCGGTTTGCCGCACGACGCCACCGAGGCACAAGTGCAATCCGCGCTGCGCTGGCAGGAAGCCGGCTGGTCCTGGGCCGACTACGGGCCGGTGGTTATGGCTGCCGTACGCAACGGGGTGCCTGTCGTCGGCGCAAACCTGCCGCGCATTACGATGCGCGAGGCTATGGCAAACATAGCGCTGGAGACACGACTGCCGCCGCGAGGCTTTGAGCTGCAGCGCGACAATATCCGCAGCGGCCATTGCGGGTTGTTGCCCGAGGGACAGATAAGCCCCATGGCCAGAATCCAGATTGCGCGCGACCTGGCGATGGCGGATGCCGTCACGCACGCTGCCCAGCCGGGTAAAACCGTGCTGCTGATTGCCGGGGGCGGCCATGTGGTGCGTGGCGTCGGAGTGCCCGCCCATTTACCTGCAACGCTGCGCTCCGTGGTGGTGTTGGCCGTCGCCGGCCCGGGCGATGCTGGATTACGCTCCGGGGCCGATGTGGTGTGGGAGACGGCGGCGCTGCTGCCCAAGGACTATTGCGCCAGCCTCAGGCAGCGTAGCAAACCCTGAGCGCGCTTGCCGAGCGGCTGCGCAAATGACACAGTTAAGCGCAGGTACTGCTAGCCCGATTCAGACCCGCGCATACACACAGAACACGCCATCCGGCGCGGCCGAGGTGGCGTAGTGGCGGTCGTGGGCGAAGGCATGTTGGGCAATGCGGCCAGACGCCACCAGCGCGTCCAGCGTCTTCTTGAAACCCAGGGGCTCCCAGACTTCGAGCTTGACGGTGAACGCAAACGGTGCGCCCGCCTTGAGCACGCGGAACAACTCGTCCAGGCAGCGGGCGTCCACATGCCCGTGGGTGAAGGTGCCGGAGCAGCTCATGCCGTCGTAGGTGTCGTCGGCGATGACCAGCGGCAGATTCAGATCGGCTGCGATGAAGTTGCGGTACACGCCCCGGCGCGCAGCCACCTGCATCATCTCGGGCGAAACATCGAGCCCGTCGATGGTGGTGAATCCATGTGCTGCCAGGCCCTGGCCGGCAAGCCCGGTGCCACAACCAATGTCCAGCACCACCGACCTGCGGTCTGCGAGGTGCAGCGCCAGCAGGTCCGCCACCTTGGCCGGCGACAGGTAGTTGAGGCCCTGAAGCATGGTCGCGTCATAGGTCTCGGCCCAGTCGCGGTACAGCGCGAGCGACTTTTCGTCGCTGTCCAGCGCATAAGCACGCTCCAGCAATCTGGCGGCTTCGCGGCTGACGCCGCTGGGAATGACTTTGGGGTTGCTCATGGATTCAGTGTAGGGATGTCTTCCGTTACCTACAAGTGGAGCAGCAAAGATCAACAGGGCAAGGGCCTACAGCAAGACTCGTTGCCATCCGACACACCGAAAAGGCGTCGGGCGGTATGGTGTTTGAAGTTACACCAACAACAAGCGGGGGCTGCGATGGCGCGAAAATTTGGGCAGGCAAAAAGCGGCATGACCTACCGCGAGGGCGACGGTGTGCAGATGCCTATTCCCCCCGGACCGGTCGAGATCGAAATCACCGCAGCCGACGTTACCCTGACATGGGTAGACGGCGAAACCCATGGTGCCGCTGCGATCCCGCTGTCGGACTACCACCAGCGTGTTCTGGACGGGTTACTTGTGGTGGAGTGATTCCGTTTAACCCTCCTGCAAGTGAGGGGGGCGATGGGCTGACTGTGGCTTTGCGCGCAAACGCAGATAGGTGAAGTGTCTCAGTGCGGCCTGTCCAGCGTGCAACAAAAGAGTGATCCAAGGTCATCCGACCCAACCCTAGCCCTAAAAAACTCCCGAAAACGACCCACCATCCAGCAACAAGTTCTGCCCATTGATATACCCCGCATGGGCACTGCACAAAAACGCGCAGGCAGCGCCAAACTCGGCCGGCTGCCCGAAGCGGTGCGCAGGATGTTTGGCCAGGCGTGCCGCACGCACGCTCTCCACATCCCGCCCTTCGCGTTGGGCCTGCGCGGCGAAGTTGCTGGCAAGGCGCTTGGTGTCGAACGTGCCGGGAAGGATGTTGTTGATGGTCACCCCGCTGGCCACCGTGCTGCGCGCAAGGCCGGCGACGAAGCCGGTCAGGCCACTACGCGCACCGGTGCTCAAGCCCAGGCCATCGACCGGCGACTTGACGGCGCTGGAGGTGATGTTGACGATGCGCCCGAACCCGCGCGCCATCATGCCGTCCACCAGCGCACGGATCAACGCAATCGGAGCCAGCATGTTGGCGTCGAGCGCTGCGATCCAGGTGTCGCGCTCCCAGGTGCGGAAGTCACCGGGCGCGGGTCCCGCCGCGTTGGTAACCAGGATGTCAAAGTGGCTGTGTTGCGCAAGGATCCGAGCACGGCCTTCTTCGGCAGTCACGTCGGCTGCCACCCAGTGCACCGTCGCAGCGCAGCCCAAGCGCAATGCGGCGGCTGCTTCGCGCAACGGTGCTTCAGTTCGCGCCGCAATCACCAACTCCACACCTTCGCCTGCGAGCGCCCGGGCGCAGGCGAACCCGAGGCCGGCGCTGGCACCACAGACCAGCGCCTTGCGGCCCGCAATTCCCATGTCCATGGATTGTTCCGTTGGCCTATGCCGCGCTGGCTGCAGCAGGCGCAGGCACGGCCGTGGCCGTGGCCGCCAACTGCTTTTGCGCCATCGCCTGCATCACCTTGCGTAGGCGCGAGAGGCCAACATCGTGTTCGTACAGGTGTTCGCGCTGGTTGGCGTCAGGTTCCATGGTCTCGAGCATCACGCGGTCCTGCTCAAGCACCACCCAGTGCCGTGCCTCAAGGCGGTTGCGGTACAAAAAGCGCCAGGTGTCGCGCGCCCAGCCGTCCACCTTGCGGCAGCGCCAGTGGAACACCGCCGAGAGATTGGGCGCGATTGGCGTGTAGCTGCCGATGATGCCGAAGCTGCCGCCCGGGCCGCCCGTCTTCGGGTACGGAATGGCCAGCCGCAACCAGTGCGTGCCAGTGTCGCCGAACTCGGTCCAGTCGAAGTTCACGTCGCGTTGGCCATCTTTCTCGAACATGAAGCCGTGTTCGGTCTTGCGTAGCTTGAACTTGGCGCTGATGTCGCCGTCGGCCATCGAATGCGACTGTTTGTGCACAAAGGTACCGTGCATCGGGTCCATCACGTTGTCGATCACGTAGCGGTAGTCACCGCGCCACTCCGTGTAGCACAGGAAACTGCTCCACGCCGGGTCTTCGAGCTCGGCCGGCAATAGCAGCGGCGGCGCTGTGTCCACATGCTGGCGGCTGTTGTAGAGCCAGATCGCACCGTGACGCTCGACGACGTGGAAGTCGCGCGCAGCGCGGGTGCCCTCCAGCGTGCAACCGGGGCTGGCCGGCACCTTGGTTACCGTGCCGTCGCAGCGCACCTCGATGCCGTGGTACGGGCAGGCCAGACGGTCGCCCAGGTTCACCCCCATCGACAGTGGCGCACCCCGGTGCGGGCAGTGGTCTTCGAGCGCGTGTACGGCATCGGTGGCGTCACGCCATACCGCAATCTTGTAGCCCAGTCGGCGCAGCGACACCGGTTTTTCCTTGATGAAGGAGGACGGGCAAATCGGATACCAGAGGTCGTAGAGACCACGTTCCAGCAGGGCGTCCACATCGGCAGGGACAGTGTTGGTGGTGCTCATTTCAAACTCCCAGGGTCTTGATGACCGATTGGTACGACTGCGCTGTCCACGGCTGGCCATTGGGGCCACGCGGGCCGGACTTGTTGAGGTACGCCACCAGCGCGTCGAGCTCCCAGTGGCCAGCACCAAAGGCGCGTTCTATCGAGTCCCCCAGCAGGTCCTCAAAGCTGGTGGGAGGGCGCGGGCGCGCCTGGTGCTGGTCCAGGTAACGCTCGGCCATCACCGGGTTCACAGGGATCATCGTCATTCGGTTTTCTCCTTGCGTTCAGTCAAAAACTTGCCCGATGCCTGGGCATTCGGCTGCCTGCGTGTGTTGCCGTCGATGCCGCCGTCGATGGCCCATTCGGCAAACACAGTCGGGCCGGGCTCGAAGCTGCGCTCGGCCCATGCACCGGTCAGGTGGTCTTCGTCGGCGTTGTATTCAATCAGGCCGCCACACGGGTTCTCGAAGTACCAGAAGTAGGCGCTGGAAATCGGGTGCCGCCCCGGCCCGAGCTGGGTCTTCCAGCCGCAACGGCTCATGAACAGCCCGCCACCAAATACCTCGTGGATGTCGCGCACGGTAAACGCCACATGGTTCAGCCCCGGCCCTTTGCCCGGCAGGCTAAGCAGAAAGATGTCGTGGTGGCCGGCCTGCGGCGCACAACGCATGAAGACGCCGCGCCCGGGGTAACGGTCAGACGTTACAAAACCCAGCGACGCATAGAACGCCTCCATCTGGTCCAGGCGGTCGGTGAAAAACACTACATGGCCCACTTCGACCGGGGTCGCACGTTCGTACACCGGCGACGGTGTGTCCACGCGTTGCACATTGCCGTATGGGTTGGTTGGCACGCCTTTGACATCCACCGGGCGTTTGCTGCTGCGCTGGAACACCAGCTGCAACCCGTGCGGGTCCAGCGCCACCAGGGTGCCGTGGCTTGCCCGCCGGTCTTCGAAACCTGGCGTTCCCCGCAGTGCCAGTGCCAGCGCGTCGAGCCCGCTGGACTGCTCCACACCCCAGACTACCTCGCGCAGCGTGGCCCCCGCCTCCATGGCCGGCGGCAGTGCTGCATCGTCGGGCCGGCGCACACGCACCTGGGCTCCATTGAGCGTCTCCCACACCTGGCGCGCCGGTTCGTCTACCAGCGCCTTCAGGCCCCAGTCCGAGAAAAACTTGCGCGCATCGTCCCAACGCGTGGTGGAATAGGTAATGGCATCGATGCCTTCGATACAACTTTGCGTCATGTGCTGCTCCAGGCCAGGGGCGCGTCGTTCATGCCCCAGTAATAACTCTTCTGGCTGGTGTATTCCAGGATGCCCAGACGGCCCTTCTCGCGCCCGGTACCACTCATCTTGACACCGCCAAACGGTGTGCTGGACGAGAACATCTTGTAGGTGTTGACCCATACCGTGCCGGTCTGCAAGGCACGGCCGATCCGCCACACTGTCTTGTAGTCGCGGCTCCAGATGCCGGCGGCCAGCCCATATTCGTTGTCGTTGCACTGGCGGATAAGTTCGGCCTCGTCGCTCCACGGCAACAGCGCGAGCACCGGGCCGAAAATCTCTTCGCGGCACATGCGCGCTTCGTTCGCCAGGCCTTCGAATACAGTGGGCAGGTAATAGCTGCCTTTGTCGAACGCTGCGCCCGTTGGCCGTGCGCCACCCGCGAGCAGTTGGCCGCCTTCGTCCAGACCAATCTGCACGTAACGCTCTATCGATGCCCGGTGGGCCTTGCTCACCAGTGGGCCCATCTGGGTGGCTTCGCTGGCCGGGTCGCCGACGCGCAAGGCCTTCACGCCCGACAGCAGGCGCGACTTGAATTCGTTGTAGACACTGGTGTGCACAAACGCACGCGAACCCGCGATGCACGATTCGCCCGAGGAGCTGAAGATGCCATACAACACACCGGCCACGGCGTGATCCAGGTC
Organism: Betaproteobacteria bacterium; assembly: GCA_031412185.1. Lineage (GTDB taxonomy): Bacteria > Pseudomonadota > Gammaproteobacteria > Burkholderiales > Burkholderiaceae_C > CAISIP01. The sequence goes on from JANOCN010000462.1 coordinate 7,263, forward strand.
GGCATCGGCACACACGATGGTGGGCGACTTGCCACCCAGCTCCAGCGAGGTCGGCATCAGTTTTTCGGCACCAATCCGCGCAATGCCCAAACCCACCGTGGTGCCACCGGTGAACGCAATGCGTTTGACCAGGGGGTGGCGCACCAGCGCGTCCCCCACCACCGACCCCTTGCCTGGCAACACACTGATGATGCCGTCTGGCACTCCGGCCTGCTGGGCGATCCGTGCCAGCTCGATCGCCATACGCGGCGTGATCTCGGCCGGTTTGAACACCATGGCGCAGCCTGCCGCCAATGCCGGGGCGAGTTTCTGCGCTTCGCTGGCAATCGGCGAATTCCAGGGTGTGATGGCACCCACCACACCCAGCGGCTCATGCACGCTCATGCTGATGAAGTCTCCGCGCGACGGGGTAATCTGGTCCTCCAGCGTTTCGCACGCGGCAGCGAAAAACTGGAAGGTACCGGCCGCACTGGCCACCAGCGCACGGGTTTCCTTGATCGGTTTGCCGTTGTCCAGCCGCTGCAACTGGGCCAGTTCCTCGCCCCGTTCGCGGATGCCTGCCGCAATGCGGTGCAACAGCGTGGCACGTTCATGCGGCTTGAGGTTCGCCCAACCCGGCGACAAGCGTGCGGTCTCGGCCGCCTGCACCGCCTCGTTGACATCGTCGGCCGTGGCCGCGTTCAGGCTGGCCACGCTGCTGCCGTCGGCCGGGTACTCGGTCTCATAACGCGGGCCCGAGGCATTGCGCCAGGCACCGGCGATGAGTGTTTGGATGTGTTCGGTCATCGGGTGTCCATCAAATCGTCACCACACCGGCGCGGTTGTCCAGAAAACGCAGCGCCGACAGCACCGTCAGCGCCGAGGTCTTGGGGTTGCCCGCCAGTGGTTTGCCGCGCATGGTGATCTGCATCTCGCCAAACGCGCCGCGCACATCGATCTCGTGGATGTTCTCGGTTACCGTTGGGTCGGCAATCAGCCGGACCTGGGTGGCGTCCAGGCCCAGACCGGCCAGCGAAACCGTAGCCGCCACATTGGCATTTTTCGGGTACAGGCGGGCCGCATCGCGGGCGCTAGCCTCGAAGATCACGGTGGCCACAGTCAAGGTATCCAGGTCCACCACCTTCTCCGCCGGTGTGCCGCGCCAGCCCACAGGTGGTTTGCGTCCGGTGTAGGTGACCGACCGCAGCCCTGCAAGCCGCGCGGCCGCAATAGCGTCTATGCCGCCAATCGCACCTGGCAACAAATGCAGCTGGGCTCCGCCACGGCGCGCTGCATCAGCGAGTTTTTCGGGCAGGCCTGGTTCCGACAACGCACCCACCGACAGTACGGCGCATTCCACACCGCGCTCCAGCGCCTGCAGCACATGCGTGGCCAGGGCCACGTGGCCGGCACATTCGAGCAGCAAGTACGCATCTTCCGGCACGGCGCTGCTTACCTTGACTGCATTGCCGACCGCAGTTTGCACTGCAGCCACACTGTGCGCTGGTACCACGATGGAATCCACCAGCACGCCCGCGTGGCCCTGCAGGCGCTCGAATAACGACCTCCCGATGGCACCGTATCCGATCAAGCTTAGTTTGCGCATGTCAGTTGCTCCACCGGGTTGCGGGCGTACCCTTTCGTGCCGAGTGCTCGTGTCGCGGCTGGCGGTACCCGGCGGGGGCGATTTCTGTGGCGGCGAGGAGCGCAGCTCTGAGGTCAGCGCGCGCAGCGCGCTTCGTGCTCTGACTCATCGCGGCTGCCCGAGCGGAGTGAACGTAGTGAACCCAGCGAGTTCCGCGATGCGACCGCAGAGCGAGCACCACAGCGAAGTCGACACGAAGTGCGACCGCCGCAGTATGAGCCGCCGCCGGATGCTGCCTGCCGCGAGACGAGCACCGGTACCGGCACCGACACCGGCACGAAAGGGTACGCCCGCAACCCGGTGGAGCAACTGACATGCGCAAACTAAGCTTGATCGGATACGGTGCCATCGGGAGGTCGTTATTCGAGCGCCTG
>JANOCN010000463.1:0-2077 GCA_031412185.1 Betaproteobacteria bacterium
AGACAGCCGCAGAATTTCGCAAAACGGCGGCCGAATTTACCCGTGTAGCCGAGCGCTTGAATGCCCAGGGCGGCGTGATCGATCGCATGGCCGACGGGGCTACTGCCCTCACCGCCGCAGGCCAGGCGTTCAACGCCGGCACCTTACCGCGGCTGAACCGCACCAGTGAAGACGCGGCGCGAACCGCACGCCAGGTCAGCCGTACCGTCAACGCAGTCAGTGACAACCCCCAGTCGCTGATTTTTGGCAACGGTGCCATTACCCCCGGCCCGGGTGAAGCCGGATTTACCCCACCGAAAGGCACACCATGAGCCGCCTGGCCGCTCCAAAGGCAAATAGCACCGCAGCGCGCAGCGCGGAGGTGTTCCGAATGAGCCGCCTGGCCCGCAAGATGGGCGCAGGCCTGCTGTTGTTCGTGTCCCTTGGCATGTCGGGCTGCGCCTTGCTGGACAAACCGTCACGCCCGCTGGTTTACGATTTTGGCCCGGGTTTGCTGGCAGGTCCCCAGGGTAGCAGCACCGCTGCTTGGCCCATGGTGGCGCTGCCCGCCGTTGAGGCCGCCACTGCGCTGGAGAGCACGGCCGTGTTGTACCGCCTGGTTTATGCCGACGCGCAGCAACTCTTGCCGTACGCCCAAGCGCGCTGGAGCATGGCACCGGCCCAGCTGGTGGGCCAGCGGCTACGTGAAACACTGGGCCAGCGCCGCACGGTATTCAATCCGGGCGACGGCAGCATCAGCGGTGCCACGCCGACACTGGTGGTGCGAGTCGAGCTCGAAGAATTCAGCCAGCTTTTTGAGTCGCCCGGGCGCAGCGTCGGGCTGGTGCGCATGCGTGCCACCGTGGTCCAGGCAATGGCTGCGGGCGACAAGCTGCTGGGCCAACGCAGTTTTGTGGCGCAACGCCCGGCACCCACTGCCGACGCACCTGGAGGCGTGCGCGCACTTACCGCAGCCACCAACGCAGCCGTGGAAGACCTCGAGCAATGGCTGACCCAGTTGCGCTAGCAACCGACGCCATGGAATCCCTGCGCCGGGTGTTTGAGCGCGCCGGACTGCAGCTCGAGGGCACCTGCAACGGGCTCGCGCAGTACGGGCTGCAGTGGCGCCAGACCGCCGCGTTGCTGGAGGATCTGACGCCCGAAGAAGCCGATACGCTGGGGGCGTTGATGCCGATGCTGCGTGCCCGTGCCGGGCAAAACCTGATCACCGAAGGCGATGTGGGCGACTGGATGCTGCTCCTGCTGGCGGGCACGGTGGACGTTACCAAGACCTCCGATGCGGGTGAGGTGTCGCGTCTCGCGGTGATCAAGCAGGGAGCGGCGGTGGGCGAGATGTCCATGCTCGACTCGGCACCGCGTTATGCAACCTGCAAGGCCATCGAAGACGTTCAGGCCGGTGTACTGACCCGTGCGACCATCGCCCGCCTGATCCAGGACCACCCGGCCATCGGCGCCAAATTGCTGGTCAAGCTGACCCAGCTACTGGCCCAGCGGCTGCGCAACACCAGCAACCAGCTGGTCAAGCTGCTTCAAAAACACGAGACCCTGGCCGACTGACAGGCCGTTGCGGGCGCGTGTATCGGTACGCCTCTGCGGGATCACGCCAGGGCGGTACCTGCGCTTTCACTTCCCGAGGATCGGGAACAGTTTTACCAGGCCGTCCGACATGACTTCCACCGCCAGCGCGGCAAGAATCAAGCCCATCAGGCGTGTCATCACATTGATGCCGGTTCTGCCGAGCACGCGGGCAATCGGCTGCGCCAGAGCAAAACACAGGGCCGTCGCCAGACCGATCAACACGCCGTATCCGACCAGCGCCGCCAACTGGGGAAAGTGTTTCGCTTTCTCGGCATAGATCACCACCGTGGACATGGTCGCCGGGCCGGTCAGCAACGGTATCGTCAACGGCACGACGGCGATGCTGGCACCGTCGAGCGCGCGCCGGGTGGCGTCGTTTATTTCATAGGCGTTCGACATTGCGTCGGCTGGCTGCGCATTAAGCAAGCTCAAAGCCCAGGTCAGCAGCCAAAAAACGCCCCCGACCGGTAAACAGGCGAGCGAAATAACAAAGAAAAAC
>JANOCN010000464.1:0-3287 GCA_031412185.1 Betaproteobacteria bacterium
GGTCCCGGGCACCACTACACTCCCATTCAATGCCAAGCTCCAACCCTCCTTTCGAGATTCATTTGCACGGTGAGGTGTTGCTGCGCAGCGCCGTGCAATTTGCGCAGATACAGGATGCCCTGAAGCCATTGTGGAAGTACGCCGGTGCCCGGTCGCTGGCTGATGGCGCACAAAGTTCTTACGAAGACGAGCCTGGTATCAAGTTCGATGCACCACAGCACATGCTGCAGATCTGCTGGACCGTCGCCGGTGATGAAGACTTCCGGCAATCGCTGGACGAAATGTGCATGAACCTCAACGAGTTGGCGGAAACCGGGGCGGCTATTGAAGTCAGCTTCTACGATACCGAATACGAAGAAGAGGATGAGGAGTCGTGGTCCGAATCGCGCGACGACTTCACGATGCTTTTTGTAGGCCCGAATCCGGCCGCCATCATGCAGGTGCAACGCGATTTGCTGGTGCAGGACATCGTGGGCATGATGGAACGCCATTTCGATGGCTCGGAGCTGTCTGGTGTGGTGGCGGAGGTCGATAAGCTTTTCGCCCAGCGCTTCGATGCATTGGTAAGTTCGCTCGAAATCGGCAAACGCCCGCGCGGCTCGGGTGGCGGGTACGGCGGCTCCGGCCACGGTGGTGGTCGCAAGCCGCGCCATCTGCATTGATGGGTCGCCGGGCTCCCAGTTCGCCCGGGGCTCGTCATCAAGGCAATAGCCTCGCCCCCAGGGGCTGTCCTGCGTTACTGGCCCATAGAGACAATGCGCAAAAATATCAGCGTGAATGAACTCGAGGTAGGTATGTACCTCGATGAGCTTGCCGGTTCGTGGATCAAGAACCCATTCTGGCGTTCACGATTTGTGGTGTCCAACCCCAAGCAGATCGCCCTCATCAAGGCAAGCGGGATCCGTGAAGTCTGGATCGATACCGGAAAAGGCAAAGACATTGGCGCGCCTGCGTTGCCCGCCGCAGTAGAGCTGCAGCCCAACCCGGCGGGCCAGTTGCTGCGCTCCCGACACCCCGTTCCGATCGCCGAAGAACTGGCCCGGGCGGTGCACGTATGCGCGCAAGCGAAAGGAGCGGTTACCTCGATGTTCCGCGAGGCGCGTATGGGCAACGCAGTCGACGCGCAGGGCGTCAGCGCGGTGGTGCAGGAGATCACCGACTCCCTGGCCCGCAACGACCGCGCATTGATCAGCCTGGCGCGGATCAAGACGGCAGACGACTACACCTACATGCATTCGGTGGCGGTCTGCGCCATGATGGCGGCGCTGGCCCGCCAGCTCGATCTGCCCGAGCAAGACGTTCGCGCGGCGGGCATTGCGGGCTTGCTGCACGACATGGGCAAGGCCCTGTTGCCACTGGAGGTTCTCAACAAGCCCGGCAAGCTGACACCGGCTGAATTTGCAATTGTCAGGAGCCACCCCGAGCGCGGCCACCGGCTGTTGTCGATGGGCGGGAATGTTGATGCCATGGCGCTGGATGTCTGCCTGCACCACCACGAGAAGTTTGATGGATCGGGTTACCCGAAAGGTCTCAAAGACACGCAGATCAGTCTGCACGCAAAGATGGGGGCAGTGTGTGACGTGTACGACGCCATCACCTCGAACCGCCCATACAAGACCGGGTGGGACCCCGCCGAGTCGATGCGCATGATGGGTCAGTGGGCTGCCGATGGCCACTTCGACCCGGCGGTGTTCCAGCTTTTCGTGCGCAGCATGGGTATCTACCCGGTTGGGTCGCTGGTGCGCCTGCAGTCCGGGCGCATAGGCGTCGTAGTAGATCAGGCAGCAGCGTCTCCGACAGCGCCGGTGGTGAAGGTATTCTTCGACAGCAATACGCTGCAGCGTATCGGGCCGCATACGCTGGATCTTTCGGATGCTTCCATCGGGGAAAAAATTGTCGCGCGCGAAGAGCCGGCCAAGTGGAACTTCGCCGATTTGAACGAACTTTGGTCGGGGCTACCGGGGCACGATCCCTGATGCCCTGATGCCCTGATGCCCTGATGCCCCGAGGCTCATGCCTGCTGCGCAAACTTCCAGGCCATCTCGGCCATCGGCCGCACACCGGCGGCAGAGTTGGCTGCCTGCGGACTCGACGCGGTGCCCATTTCAATACGTTTGGCGATGCCCTGCAATATGGCTGCTATGCGAAACATGTTGTATGCCATGTAGAAGCTCCAGTCCTGCCGCAACGCGTCGGGCGTCGTCAGGCCGGTGCGCTGGCAATAACGTCGGATATATTGCGCCTCCGACGGGATACCCAACTGCGCCAGATCCAGGCCTCCGATACCGCGCGACATGCTGTGTGGGACGTGCCACGCCATACAGTGGTAACTGAAGTCCGCAAGCGGATGCCCCAGCGTTGACAGCTCCCAGTCCAGCACCGCCAGAATGCGCGGCTCGGTGGGGTGGAACATCAGGTTGTCCAGACGGTAGTCACCATGCACAATGCCGGCCTTGCTGGCGTCGCGCGCGCTGTCGGGCATGTTGGCCGGTAGCCAGGCCATCAGGCGGTCCATCTCGGGGTTGGGCTGGGTCATCGAGGCAACATACTGTTTGCTCCAGCGCCCGATCTGGCGCTCGACATAGTTGCCCGGCTTGCCAAAAGCATCCAGCCCGCAGCGGGTGATGTCCACTTTGTGCAAGGCCGCGATGACACGGTTCATTTCGTCGTAATGGGCTTCCCGCTCGCCCGGCTGCATGCCTGGCAAAGCCTGGTCCCACAACACCCGGCCCTGCACAAACTCCATCACATAGAAAGCCCGGCCGATCACCGCCTCGTCCTCGCACAGGCAATACATCTTCGCCACCGGCACATCGGTGCCGGCCAGGCCGCGCATCACGGTGAACTCGCGCTCGATGGCATGGGCTGATGGCAACAGCTTGGCAACCGGGCCAGGTTTGGCGCGCATCACGTAGCTGCAACTTGGGGTGACCAGCTTGTAGGTTGGGTTGGACTGGCCCCCCTTGAACATCTCCACGCTGAGTGGGCCTTCGAAGCCGTCCAGATGCGTGCGCAACCAGGCCGTCAGCGCGGCAGTATCGAACTGGTGCTGGTCAGTTACCGGACGTGTGCCGACAAAATGTGCAAAGTCGCTCATGGATTTTTTTCCTTCAATGGTCGGCCTCCACGATACGCATCAGCGCGTCACGGTTGCGCACAATCAAGCCAGCGGGCTCGATACGGATGGTTTGCTCGCGCTCCATCGCCTTGAGCTCCTGGTTCACGCGCTGGCGCGATGCACCCAGCAGCTGTGCCAGTTCTTCCTGCGCCAGATGCAGGCTGATGCG
>JANOCN010000465.1:0-1949 GCA_031412185.1 Betaproteobacteria bacterium
GGTGCCCACTCGCCCTGGCCTGGGAATCAGCCTGAGCGAACAGGCCAGAGCCTGGACGCGCGAACAAGCGGAGACGGGTGTGCAGCCTTGAGCCAGCGCCCGTGCCACACTCCGGCAGGAGAATCTTCATGACTATTGCGACTACTGGTGAGCCCTTGTACATAACGATGCATGTGCGCGACAACGTAGCGATCGTCGCCAATGATGGTGGCTTGCCCGCCGGTACGCGGTTTGCAAACGGCCTCACGCTGGTTGACAAGGTGCCACAAGGCCACAAACTTGCACTGGTTGATCTTGCTGCCGGGGACCCGGTGCTGCGTTATAACGTGGTCATCGGCCACGCGGTGCAGGCGATACCCCGCGGGAGCTGGGTGCATGAGCGGCTGCTCGCTATGCCGGACGCGCGTTCGCTCGAAGGCCTGCCGATGGGTACCCGCAGTGCCGCACCGCTGCCGCCACTTGCGGGCTACAGTTTCGAGGGCTACCGCAATGCCGACGGTTCTGTCGGCAGCCGCAATATCCTGGCCATCACCACCACCGTGCAATGTGTTGCCGGGGTGGTCGAGTTTGCCGTCAAGCGCATTAAAGACGAGTTGTTGCCAAAGTACCCGAATGTGGATGACGTGGTGGGGCTGGAACATAGCTACGGCTGCGGTGTCGCCATCGACGCACCGGGGGCCGAGATCCCTATCCGTACGCTGCGCAACATCACACTGAACCCCAACTTCGGCAACGAAGTGATGGTGGTGAGCCTGGGCTGCGAAAAGCTGCAACCGGAGCGTCTGTTGCCACCCGGCACGTTCCAGATTGTTGACGAGCGCAACGTCGCCGAGGTTGCTGCCACTGGTGCAGCCAAGCTCGACGTGGTGTGCCTGCAGGACGATGCCCATGTCGGGTTTATGTCGATGATCGATTCCATCGTGGCAAGCGCCGAACAGCATCTCAAGCGCCTTGACTTGCGTCGCCGAGAAACCTGCCCTGCCAGTGCGCTTGTGGTGGGTGTGCAGTGCGGCGGCAGCGATGCCTTCAGCGGTGTCACGGCGAATCCGGCGGTGGGGTTTTGCACCGACTTGCTGGTACGAGCCGGGGCGACCGTGATGTTCTCCGAAACGACCGAGGTGCGCGATGGCATTGACCAACTCACCGCGCGCGCCGCCACGCCGGAGGTGGCCGAGGCCATGATCCGCGAGATGGCCTGGTACGACGCCTACCTCAGCAAGGGCCAGGTGGACCGCAGCGCCAACACGACGCCGGGCAACAAGAAGGGTGGCCTGTCCAACATCGTCGAGAAAGCGATGGGCTCGATCGTAAAGAGCGGCAGTGCGCCGATCACCGGCGTGTTGTCGCCCGGCGAGAAGCTGCGCGACCGCGCTATCACGCAGGGGCTGGTGTTCGCCGCTACCCCTGCCAGCGACTTTATCTGCGGTACGCTGCAGCTGGCTGCCGGCATTAACCTGCATGTGTTCACGACCGGCCGCGGCACACCGTATGGCTTGGCCGAGGTGCCGGTGATCAAGGTAGCCACCCGCAGCGACCTGGCGCGCCGCTGGCATGACCTGATGGACATCAACGCCGGGCGTATTGCCGACGGCAGTGCCAGCATCGAAGACGTGGGCTGGGAGCTGTTCCACCTGATGCTGGCGGTCGCCAGCGGCACCAAGAAGACCTGGGCCGAACACTGGAAGCTGCACAACGCGTTGGTATTGTTCAACCCCGCACCCATTACCTGAGCGCCATGGCTCTGGTCCAGTACGATCCGTTCCAGCCCCTGCCGGAAATGCCATGAATCAAGTGCACCCGAGTTCTCCTCAAGATACCCCTGTTGTCACCAGTCTCAAGGTAATACCTGTCGCCGGCCGCGACAGCATGCTGCTCAACCTCAGCGGTGCCCACGGGCCGTTCTTTACCCGCAACCTGCTGATCCTGACCGACAACGCTGGCCGCACCGG
>JANOCN010000466.1:0-2122 GCA_031412185.1 Betaproteobacteria bacterium
TGGTAATCGCTTCCTTGTAGTCGCGTGTGGCGTACTGGGCGTTGCCAAGCCAGAACAAGGCTGAAGGCGCGTAGCCGCTTTTGGGATAACGCGAGAGCAGCCCCAGAAATCCCGACTGCGCGGCCGCAAAGTCACCCGCCCGAAAACTCGCCAGCGCTGCGTCAAACGCGCGTTTCTCGGCCGGTTCCGCCGAGATTTCACGGCCGTCAACCGTCACCTTCAAGGGCTCGAGCTGGCGCACCCGCTCGTCTACACCGCGCGCCAGTTCTTGCTGGTTCTGCAGCACTTCCCTCTGGCGGCGCTGCAGGTCGGACACCTCACGGCCCATCTGCTCACCTTGCCCGTTGAGCCGGGCGACCTCGGCGCGCATGGCCTCAATCTGGTTCTGCAGATCGAGCAGACTGCGTCGCAGCAGCGCACTCTCTTCGGTACTGCGGCGCGCCTGCTCGGTCTGGCTCTCCAGCAAACGCTGCACCGCCGCGTCGGACGACTGCCGGCCCGCTTCGATGCGCTGGCGCAGATCGAGGATGGCCCGGCGCGCCTCCTCGTCGTCAAACAGGCCCGCATGTGCACTGCCAACCCAAAGGCTCGCAGCAAGCAACACCACTCGCAGCCCGGTCGGCTTCATCACTGGTAGCGCGCAACGCTTCACCGGTAAGCAATCTCGGCGCGGCGGTTCTTGGCCAGCGACGCCTCGTCGCTACCCGACGCTGCGGGTTTTTCCTTGCCGAAACTCACCGCTTCCACCTGGCTGTCGGCAACCCCGAGCAGCCCCAACGCGCGCCGCACTGCCTCCGAGCGTTTCTGACCCAGCGCAAGGTTGTACTCGCGACCGCCGCGCTCGTCGGTATGCCCCTCCACAAACACTTTGCGGTTTTTGTCGGCCTTGAGGTAACGCGCATGGTTGTCGACCAGGTCCTGGAACTCAGGCTTCAGCACAAAACTGTCGTAGTCAAAATAGATAATCCGCGGCCCGGTCGGCGCGACCGCATTGCCCGCTGGCCTGGCCAACTCGACCGGTGCGATTGCAGTGCGGTTAACTCCCGCCTGGCCCACCGCGCCAGCTGCGGCCCCACTCTGGCTCTGCGAACCGGCTGCCTGCCCCGTCACCGGGGTACCGGTTTTGTCTTCCACCGCCACGTCATCGAGTTTGACGGAAGACGCGCAGCCGGCCATCAAAGTGACAAGCGCTAAAACCAGCAAGATTCGGTTCATGCAATTACTCCTGTTTGTTTTCATTGTTTCTGGAACGGGCCCCAGTCAGGCTCGCGTATGTCGCCGTTTTGCCCGGCAAGCCTGGCCTTGATCTTGCCATCCAACGTGGTGGTCATCAGCGTCTCGCGGCCCTGGCTCTGGGTTGCATAGGTGATCAGGCGGCTGTTGGGCGAGAAGCTTGGGCTCTCGTCGGCCGCGCTGTCGGTAATTGCCACGCTGCTACCACTGGCGAGCTCCATCACGTGCAGTTTGAAGGCTCCGTTCACTCGGGAAATATAGGCCAGCCACCGGCCGTCCGGGCTCACCGCCGGCGATATGTTGTAACTGCCCGTAAAGGTTATGCGTTCACCGTTGCCCCCAGCAGCCGGCATGCGATATATCTGCGGCGTCCCGCCCCGGTCACTCACAAAATAGATACTGCGCCCGTCCGGCGAAAAGGCCGGTTCGGTGTCGATGCTGGCCGACTGTGCCAGGCGGCGTGGCTCACTTCCAGCGGTGTCGATCATGTACAACTGCGAGCCGCCATCGCGGCTGAGCGTAACTGCCAAGGTGCGTCCATCGGGCGACCACGCGGGGGCGCTGTTGGAGCCCCTGAAGTTGGCCAGCAAGCGCCGCCTGCCACTGGCTACCTCATGCGCGTAGACCACCGGTTTGCGCGACTCGAACGACACATAGGCCAGTTGGGTACCGTTGGGCGACCAGGCCGGCGAAATGATCGGCTCGGTGCTGGCCAGGGCCGACTGCGCGTTCTCGCCGTCCGAGTCGGCCACCCATAGGTTGTAGCGCTGTCCGGCCTTGGTAACGTAGGCAATCCGGGTCGAGAAGATGCCTTTGTCGCCGGTCAACTTTTCATAGACAAAGTCTGCAATACGGTGCGCCGACTGCCGCAGGTCACCCGCCGTCACCG
>JANOCN010000467.1:0-2615 GCA_031412185.1 Betaproteobacteria bacterium
AACCAGACCACCATCGAGGGACGCTGAGAAGTTCAGCGATTTCGGACAGTATTTCCAGGTGTTTCTGGGTCGCGGCCTCGGGTACCAGCAGAAAAATCAGCAGCCGCACCGCCTCATCGTCGGGGGCATCAAATCCGATGGCCGCCGCGAGCTGGAAAACCGCCGCCATCGGGGACTTCAACCCCTTGATCCGGCCATGCGGAATTGCCACACCGTGCCCGAGCCCGGTGGAGCCCAGGCGCTCGCGTGAAAACAGGCTGTCGGTCACGAGTGCGCGGCTCAGCCCGTGCAGATTCTCGAACAAAAGACCCGCCTCCTCGAAGGCCCGCTTCTTGCTGGTGGCATCAACGTGCACAAGCACTTGCGCAGGCGGCAGGATGGACGCGAGTCGGTTCATGGTCGGGTGGCCCAGATTATGCACACAAAAAAACGCCCCTTGGCGGGGCGCTCTCGTGGGCCGACAGGCCGGTTCACATGATCCGTTTGGGTGCCTCGTGGTGGTGGTCCTGCAAGCGGTCTTTGTGGCGCACCACCTGGCGGTCGAGTTTGTCCACCAGTTCATCCACCGCCGCATACAGATCCGAATGCGAACTCTCGGCAAACATGTCGCTGCCCTTGACATGGATGTTGCATTCGGCCCGCTGCCGTCGCTCCTTCTCCTTCTGCTTCTCCACGGTCAGCAGAACCTTGACATCGACGACCTGGTCAAAGTGGCGTGTAATCCGGTCGAGCTTGCTCGTCACGTAATTGCGCAGAGCCGGAGTTACTTCGAGGTGGTGACCGCTGATCGTCAAGTTCATGGATATCCTCCTGTGGCGTTTGGCCGTTGAAAAAGCCGCATGCAAAACACATGCGACGGGGAACTGGAAATTACTATGCTCTCGATGCAACGCAAAAGCAATCCCCTTTTGTAACGAGAATGCGCCAAGTTTCGGTCAGGCTGGTGGGCAGGATTGCAATAGACTCTGGCATCGTTACCAAATGTGCCGAGCCGAACCAGTGGCATGCGGCAATTAACAAGCCATGTCATGAGCCTCGACACCATCATCCATGCGGGTTTGCGCCAATACGGCAGGCCGACGGTTGCACTGGTGCTGATGGGCGGCGGTGCCCGCACGGCGTACCAGGTTGGGGTGTTGCGGGCACTGGCCGGCTTTTTGAAGGAACATCCGGCGGCGGCAGGCACCTTTCCGTTCCAGGTTCTGATTGGCACATCCGCAGGTGCCATCAACGCGGCATTTCTGGCCGGGCGGGCCATGCACGGATTGCAGGCGTTTGAAGAGCTCGCGCAGTTCTGGAGCGCGCTGCGTTCAACCGATGTTTACCACCTCAACGTTCCGCGCTGGGCCCGCTGGGTGCGTTTCAGCCGCATAGCGGTGGCGCTCAGCCTGTCGCGCCACGCGCGCGCCAACGGGGCCTTGATGGACAACTCACCCCTGGTACAAATTTTGCGAAAGGGCATTTCGCTTGGCGGTATTGAAGAGGCGCTGCGCTCCAACACCATCGACGCGCTGGCGGTCACCGGTTCCAGCTACACCAGTGGTGTGCACTGGACTTTCTGCCACACCGCCAGCCGCGCCGAGTTTCAGGGCTGGGCGCGCCCTGGGCGGCGCGCTGAGTACCAGCCCGTCACCATAGACCATCTGATGGCGTCGAGCGCGATACCGTTTTTGTTCCCCGCAACCGCGCTGCAGGTGGACAGGCGGGAAGAATACTTTGGTGATGGTTCGATGCGCCAGGTGACGCCACTGTCGCCTGCCATGCATCTGGGAGCGCGCAAGATTCTGGTGGTGGGTGTTGGCCAGCCGGAGCGCCAGGGCATGGTCGGCGACCCGGCGATTCCGGAGCGTGGCCCAACGCTGGGCAGCATGGCCGGCCACGTGATGGCAAGTGTGTTCCATGACACCTTGCAGGCCGACGTGGAACAGACCCAGCGCGTCACCCAGACCATCAACCGCCTGCCGCGCGAAGCGGCGGCGGCCATGCCCTACAAAGCCATCGACGTACTGGCCATCGCCCCCACACGTTCGCTGGATGCACTGGCGCAGAAGTACACCAAGGAACTGCCAGCAGTCATCCGGGAGGCTTTGGCGGCACTTGGCATGCTCAAGGGCAGCGGGGGGACGCTTGCCAGTTATCTGCTGTTCGAGCCGGGATTTGTGCAGTCACTGATTGCCATGGGCGAAAGTGACGCGCTGGCGCAAAAGGAAGAGTTGCTGGAGTTGATTCTGGGTGCGTGAGTGAGAGGTAGTCCACTGCCCCCGCGCGCCCCGAGCCAGCCTGTCATGAGCACGTCGAAAGATCGAAGGGTTTGGGACGCCAGCGTTTGTGCGGGATCAGGCCGACGTGGCACTCAGCTCCGTTCGTGTCACCCGCCCTTCGGGCTCCTTGTATGCTTACCGCAAGGGAGTTCAAGTGAAGGTTTCAGAAAGTTATGCACAGCCCGTGGGCTCCTTGGGACACAAAGCCCGTAAAGAAGCATTTGGCGTGCATGACGGACTGTTTATCGAAAACCCGAACAGTTGCTGGCTGGCTTTTCTTGATGGCGGACTTCTTGTCTGCTGGCGGGCAAAGACCTCGTATTTGCAAGGATGGGAATGATGGACAACTCTGAC
>JANOCN010000468.1:0-1602 GCA_031412185.1 Betaproteobacteria bacterium
TTGTTGCGCTGCAGGGCGGCGTGCGCACCACGGCGGTGGTGTCGCTGCAGTCGTGCCTGCGCAGCTCCGGGCGCACCACCCTGTATGTGCACATTTACGACGAAGGCTCGCGCCTGCCCGCAAGCTTGCTGCGCCAGGCCCTGCAGCCCGAGGAAGACGCACCAGTGCTGGTGGCGCCTATAGAAAACGTCGTGCGCAGCGCCGACTTGCGCCAGCAGCGCCGGCCGGTACCCTGGCCCAAACCTACGCTGGTGTTGCACGACCCGGCCAGCCGCGACTGTGCCCGCGCCATAGCGCGCTACATCGGAACCCCATGGGTGCCACCAGGTGATGCAGACCGGGTGTGGATGCGCGCTTTGTCGCGCTCGCTGCAGGCTACGCCGGGGGTTATCGAGTTGTGGCTACCGCCGGTGGGCGCGGCAAGCACCGAGCGGTGAGTCACGGTCTCGACTCTCCGCCCATCGATGGCGCGCGATCCTCAGTCATGGTCAGGATTTTGGATTCGCAGCCGCTATGGGCCTCACTCGGCTGGCTTTGGACGCCATTGATTGGCGCGCGTATTCGTGCTCGCCAGGCGCGCTGTTTCATCGATGCGCCTGGCGCGCGTGTCCGGTGTCTTGGCGTAGAGCACCCACTCCAGGATGCCTCGTTTCGCCGAGCGCGGAAACGCGTCGAAGTTTTGTTCTGCCTGAGCGTGTTTTGCCAGTGCTTGGGCAAGATCATCTGGAATCGTTAGATCTTCGACGGCGTCAAGTCTGGTCCATGATCCATCACGTTTCGCCTGTTCGACTTTGCGCATTCCTGCGTCTGCCATCAAACCGGCCTGCATCATTCGTTCGATTCGTATCTTGTTGGGACGCGACCATCCGGTGCCAGGCCTTCTAGGCGCAAACCACAAAAGCGTTCGCTCGGCGTCAAGTTTGTTGGGCTTGCTGTCGACCCAGCCGAAACACAGTGCTTCCTCAACTGCGTCTGCGTACTCGAACCGAGGTTTGCCAGTCGCCTTCTTGTACGAGACCAACCAGACGCCCGTTGTCCGAGCGTGATTCGCCCGCAGCCATTCGCGCCACTCTGCGCGGCTTAGGGGATGGACAGAAGGTTCGGGGGCTTTGGACATTGTTCTGTGGGGCCTGACGAGGTCGCAAGGCCGGAAAGCGTCCACTCAACGAAGATTCGATGACGAGAGACGGAACTGAAAACCTGCTCACCCATGCCATCTTTCCTTCAACGAAATTTTGCTTCGGGAGAAGGGGGCCGTGCCGACGGTGTCGACAATGACGTCATGACTTTGACCATTCATCGTGAAGTCCTCTTTGGTGTAGTCTACGACCTGGCTGGCACCCAGAGATCGCACCAGTTCCACGTTCGCGGTACTGCAAACCCCGCTCACGTCTGCCCCAAAGTGCCTTGCAATCTGTACCGCAGCTGTGCCGACCCCCCGGAAGCCTCGCAGCTTGTTTTGATCCGCAGTCTCTCGCAGTTTTCAGTGCGTTGGCGCGGGCGCCCTGAACGAATACGTCTTTCGGGCGCTACGGGCAGCGCGGGGGCGCCACGCTCTTTGGCTACCGCGAACTGCTGGGCATCGACGTGCGGCGGTTGGAC
>JANOCN010000469.1:0-1707 GCA_031412185.1 Betaproteobacteria bacterium
GCAATAGCCTTGCGGTCGGACCGTGCTCGGTTTTCCGGGTGTCACCGACGCGACAAAAGCTGAGACGCGGCTCGGCGGGGAATCAACCTGCGGCCACCAGCGGGCTGAGTTTGCCGTACGCAGCCTTGGGTAGCTGCGCGATCAACACCTTCTTGTTTTCGCGGCTGCGGTAGGCGTGTTCGCGCATGATTGCTTCGGCGCGGGCACCGGCACCGCTGCAGATGGCAGCCACGCAGTCAAGGTGGTCACTCTGCGCACGGCGGATGAACGCCGACTCCAACTCGGGATTCACACCTTGGAGCGTCAGTGCTCCCGCGCCGGCCATCGGCGTACGGCTGACAAAAGCCAGCGCCGCTTCCAGCGCGCTGTTGCCCGACGCCTGAACTATCAGTGTATGCAGGCGCAAATTCATGTCTGACCAGCGCTGTGCGTCCAGTGAGTGGGGCGAGGCCGTCGCAGCGTCGGCCAGCCGCTGCCCCATTTCGACGCAGGCTTGCATTTGCTGGGCTACGGCGGGTGCAACGCCGCGCTCGGCAGCCAGGCGGGCTGCCATACCTTCCAGCGTCCCGCGCACATCGACTGCATCGGCGATCTGATCCAGCGTGAAGCTGCGGACCCGGAACCCCCGCGTCGGCAAACGTTCCAGCAACCCCTCTTTTTCCAGTTCGCCCAACGCCAGCCGCAGCGGCGTGCGCGACACCTGCAGCTCTTGGGTAAATTGCAGTTCCACCACGCGGTGGCCGGCCGGCAGCCGACCGGCCAGAATGCGGCCGCGCAACTCAGTCACCACTTTGTCAATTTGCGAACTCATGTTGTTCCGGCCTGCCATAGGAAGAGCACACGCCCACTATAGCCACAAGATTGCATGCAGAGATGACATCGAGCTCAGGGTAAACACGGATATTCAGCGGAATTTCTCTCCAATAGAGTGCGATGTATGTAGTTGTTGCATGCAATAGGCAATCAACAGTCTGCACACGGTGAGCCCAGCGTGCCGACCGGCGCACAGCAAAATCCATTTCACAGGAGACAATCGAATGAAGCCCGCGCTCACTTTGGCCACCGTGCTGGCCTACAGCCTGGTCAGTTGGCCTGCGGCCGCCCAGTCACTGGCCGAATTGGCGAGCGCGGCTGAGAAAAAGCCTCCCGTCAGCTGGTACGAAAGCTCACCGGCTGACCAGGGCGACAAAGTGATTGCCGCATTTGCCAAAAAGTACCCCAACGTCAAGGTGCGCCAGACGCGGCTTGTCGGCGGCAACGAGCTGGCGGTGCGTACGGTGCAGGAAATGCAGGCGCGCGGCTATACCGGCGACGTGCTCACGGGTGGTGCCGACCACCTGTTTCAGATCAAGGGGCGCGGTTATCTGGAGTCGGTGAACTGGGCCGCGCTCAGTGTGCCGAAGGCGCTCAACCCCAACCCCTTCATGATGGCCACCGCTGCATCGGTCTACGTGGTGGCGTGGAACAGCAAGAAAGTCAGCGACACCGAGGCCCCCACCACTTGGGAGCAGGTGCTGGACCAGAAGTGGACCAACCGCATGGGCTCCTGGGTACGCGCGGCGGCGTTCGCGCAACTGGCCGCCACCCAGGGACCCGATACCGCACGAAAGCAGCTGGAGCGGTTTATCGCGCTCAAGCCGATGTTGTTCAAGAGTACTTTCCCGCTTGCGCAGGCGGTAGGCTCGGGTGAGATCGACCTGGGTATTG
>JANOCN010000470.1:0-1753 GCA_031412185.1 Betaproteobacteria bacterium
ATCGTGACCTGTGAGCACTTGACGCGGCGTGTTACCCGCACCGAATACGACGGGCGCATTACCGTGCTGGCCGACGCTTTTGAGGGCAAGCGCCTGAATTCACCCAACGACATCGTCGTGAAGTCCGATGGCTCGGTATGGTTTACCGACCCGACCTTCGGGATTCTGGGCTACTACGAAGGCCACAAGGCGCAACCCGAACTGCCGTCCAATGTTTACCGCATCGATGTGGACGGGACCATCGCGCTGGTTGGCGAAGGCATGAACCAGCCCAACGGACTGGCCTTCTCGCCCGACGAGAAAATTTTGTATGTGGTCGAGTCGCGCGCAAACCCGCGAAGAATTCTTGCATTTGATGTCGAAGACGGCCGCAGGCTGACCAACCAGCGCGTGGCCATCGACGCCGGCCCGGGGACCCCCGATGGTTTGCGCCTCGACGTGGATGGCAATCTGTGGTGCGGCTGGGGCATGGCGCGGCGGGGCTCGACGGCGTGCACGTGTTCAACCCGGCGGGCAAACTGATAGGCAGGATCGACCTTCCCGAGCGCTGCGCCAACCTGTGTTTCGGTGGCGTCCATCGCAACCGCCTTTTCATGGCAGCCAGCACCTCGCTCTACGCGCTCTACGTCAATGTGCAGGGCCTTCCGTATTGAGCGCAACCAGGGGCGTCGGGTCTAAAAGCGCCCCGCTGTGCGGCGCTGGGCCAGTATCTGGTCGGCGGCGCGCGACTGCAGGTAACTCGGGGCAATCGCCGCAAGCGCGCTCGGCGACACGCCCAACGCTTGCAGGCCCGGCAAGCTGCCACTGGCGACGTTGTCCACTTTCATCGAATCCAGGTTGTCGCGGCTCATCAAGGGTTGGCCGGGGGCCAGCTCCATCAGCCGGGCCTGCAGCCTGCCCAGTGCCCTAGGCAGGGCCACCACCGGGCGCGGGTTGCCCGACAGGCGACCGGCCAGCCGCACCAGCTCGCGCAGCGTAAAAACATCCGGGCCGCAGGCTTCAAAAACAGCCGCGTTCCCCACCGCAACCAGGTCCTCTTTTGACGATGCACCAGACCATCGGCGGCCTGCACCCACGCTGGCGCGTTGGCCCAAAACATTCACGATGGCCTGCGCCACGTCTTCCACCCACACCGGCTGGAACCGGGTTGCCGCGCCGGCCAGCGGCATCACCGGAAAGATGGTCTGGAGCTTGGCAAACAGGTTCAGAAACTGGTCGCCCGCCCCAAAAATCACACTCGGCCGCAGTACGGTTACGTCCAGCCCACTGGCTGCGAGAACTGCCTCGCCCTGTGCCTTGCTGCGCTGGTACAACGACGGTGCATCCGCCGCTGCCCCAAGGGCGCTCACATGGACTACGCGGGGTACGCCAGCGCTCTGGCAGGCGCGGACCAGGGTGTGCACCAGGTCCACATGCGCGCGTGTAAATGCCGCCTGGTCACCGTGCAGAATCGCCACCAGATTGACCACGGCATCGTGCCCGCGTACCAATTGCGCCAGGCGTGTTTCGTCGTGTATGTCGGCTTCGACCGGGTCTACCCAGGGCAGGCTCTGGACCGGTTTGGCGTTGGCCAGGCGGCGCGTCGGCAGCGTTACGCGGCACCCTAATTGGCCCAGTTTCTCCAGCAGATGGCGGCCGACAAAACCCGTGCCACCAAGCACCAATATGCGCTTCATGCTGCCGTCGCCGCCGCCGAACCACTCATCAGGATTACCTCCGCGCCTTGCGCTGCGGTGCTATTCGCCTTGGGAGC
>JANOCN010000471.1:0-5803 GCA_031412185.1 Betaproteobacteria bacterium
GGTGCAGCACGTGCAGGCGATGCCGGTTGCCGCAGCTACCGCTGGCCCGAGCAGAGCCGGGATATTGCTCAAGGTGTCGGAGTTGTCGAAGTCTTTTGGGGGACTGAAAGCAGTCCAGAACGTGAGCTTCGATGTGCGGCGCGGCGAGATTGTCGGCATCATCGGCCCGAATGGCGCGGGCAAGACTACGCTATTCAATTTGCTCAATGGCTTCCAGAAGGCGAGCGCAGGAGGTGCCGAGCTGGATGGTCACACCACCGCCGGGCTGCGGCCGAATGCCTTGTGCCACCTGGGCATGGGCCGTACCTTCCAGGTCGCACGTCCGTTCCAGCGCATGAGCGTGCTCAACAACGTGGTGGTGGGCGCGCTGGCACCGAGCCGCGACGGCCCTGACGCCATCCGCATGGCGCACGAGGCGCTGGCCATCGTGGGGCTGGACGCGAAATCCAGTGCGCTTGTCAGCGGGCTTACCAACCTGGAGCTGCGGCTGATGGAACTCGCACGGGCACTGGCTTCAAAACCAAAACTGCTGCTGCTCGACGAAACGCTGGCCGGCCTGGGTGCGGCCGAGGTGGAGGAAATCCTCCAGGTGATACAGCGCCTGCCGGCCGCCGGCGTGACGGTCGTGATCATCGAACACACCATGCATGCCATGACGCGCCTGGCCGACCGCTTCATCGTGCTCGACCACGGCCAGGTTATTGCCCAAGGCCCTCCCGCAACCGTGATGGCCGACCCGGCTGTGATCAAGGCCTATCTGGGCAAGAAATGGCTGGAGCGCAATGCTAAAGCTTGAGGGCGTCAGCGCCTCTTACGGTGCCATCCACGCGTTGCGCGAGGTGTCGCTGAGCGTGCAGGCGGGCCAGTTTGTCGCTGTCGTCGGTCCCAACGGTGCGGGCAAGACGACACTTTTCAAAACCATTTCGGGGCAGGTCGTTCCTGACGCGGGGAGCATCCAATTCGAAGGCCAGGACCTACTGGCAATGCCCGCTCGCGATCGCGCCCACCTGGGTATCGCGCATGTACCAGAAGGCCGCCAGGTGTTTGGTAACCTTACGGTTTTCGAGAACCTGCAGATGGGTGCCACGCCGGCCAGGGGACGCGCGGAGTGGGGGCGCAACCTCGAGCGCTCGTTCTCCATGTTTCCGGTGCTGGCGGAAAGGCGAAGCCAGCTCGCCGGTACCTTGTCGGGTGGCGAACAGCAGATGCTGGCGATCGCGCGTGGCCTGGCATCGTCGCCCCGGCTGCTGTTGCTCGATGAGCCCTCGATGGGTCTGGCACCGATCGTGGTCGACCTGATTTTCGAGCGCATCGAGCAACTGCACCGTGACTCCAGCCTGACGATCGTGCTGGTCGAACAACGCGTGGTCGAAGCGCTCGACCCGTGCGACTGGGCCTATGTGCTGGACGTAGGGCGTTGCGTCGCGAACGGGCCGCCAGAGCAGATCATGAAAGACGCACGCATCCGGCAGGCCTACCTCGGCATGCAGTAGTTCCCCAAAGCCAACCCAACCCAACCCAACCCTAAGGAAACACCATGAGCAAGACGAGAATCACGCGGCGCGCCGCCTTGAGCCTGACGGTAGCCGCCGCTTCGGGTGCCTTTATGGGCCGCGCCGGAGCCCAGGCCAACCGCACGGTCAAGATCGGCACGGTGGTCCCTTTGTCGGGGCCGTTTGCCGCAATTGGCATCAACATCAAGTCCGGTGCCGAGATGGCGATTGAAGATATCAACGCGTCTGGTGGCATCAAGTCGCTCGGCGGGGCCAAACTGGAGTTGGTCTCTGCAGACGCCGAGGATTCGGTCGAGAAAGCCAAGAACGCGGCCCAGCGGCTGCTGGCGCAGGAGCCGACCCTGATCGGCGGCTTTGGCGATGCGCTGAGTGGCATGACGTTGGTTGTCACCGAGATGACCGAGCGCGCCGAACTGCCCTGGATCACCCAGACCTTCGCCGACGCGCTGACCGAGCGTGGCTTCAAGTACCTTTTCGAAGCGGTTCCGGTGGCCAGCATGCAAGGCCAGCTGACGTTGCCCACCGTGATGGAACTGGCCAAGTTGGCCGGTGTTGCCGCGCCTAAAACTGTAGCCGTAGTTGCAGACACCAACCAGGCGATTCAGGGCATGGTCAAGACCTGGCGCGAAGGTGGTTTTGACAAGGCCGGGCTGACCGTGCTGTCCGAAAAATCGTACACGCCACCGATTTCAGACGCCACCGAACTGATCGCCAACCTGCGCCGCAACAAGCCCGATATCCTGTTCCTGATGCCTGCAGCACTGCCGGACTTGAAGCTCATGCTGGACAAGCTCAGCGAGCTGGGCCTGGGGCGTGACGTACTGCCGACCTTCGCGGTGGCCGGCCCGAGCGCGACGCCGGAGTTGCTCAACGTCGCAGGCGCGAAAAATCTGGAGAACTTCTTCAGCATCAACTCAAACTGGCCCGGCAGGCGGCACCAGGATCTGGTGACACGGTTCAAGGCCCGCACCGGTCGACCGTGGATGACATCGCAGGGTATCGACGGGTATGGCCAGATAATGATCTACCGCGAGGCGCTGGAGAAGGCCGGCGTGGCCGACCGCAGAAAAGTGGCAGAAGTTATCCGCGCCATGAATTCGACCACCGGCGCTGCCGAATACTTCAACGGGCCGCTCAAATGGGACGAGCGCGGTCGGCGCGTTGGTGCCGGCCTGGTGATTGCCCAATGGCAGGGTGGCCAGCCGGTCCCGGTCTACCCGCCAGCCATGGCCACCGCGAAACCAACCTGGCCCGGCAAATAAAACGATGGCCAACGCGCAACCGGCGGAATCTGGCGCAGCGGCGCAGAGCGCGTACAGCGCGGGCTACGCGGGCCGACAGTTCGTCGTGACCGGGGGCGCTGGGGGCATTGGGCGCGCTTGCGCGCGGGACCTGGTGCAGCGCGGCGCACACGTACTGCTGGTGGACGTGGACGCCGACCGCCTCGCCGAGGCCAGCGCGCAGATCGATGCTGGCAAGCTAGTGGCAACCCATGTGTCGCAGCTTGCGTCGCCGGTGCAAGCGGCGGCGGCGCTGGACGCAGCGCGGTGCCCGATTTTTGCGCTGATCCACATGGCTGGACTGTTCGAGCCCGACCCGCTCGATCCGGGCGACCATTCGGCCTGGGACCGAGCCATCGCATCGAACCTGACCAACGGTTACGACCTGGCGGTGGCGTACCAGTCGCGCCGCGATCACAGTGCGGTCGGGCGCATCGTGCTGTGCAGTTCGGGCGCGTACCGCCGTGGTGTTCCGGGCCGCGTGTCCTACTCGGTTGCCAAGGCCGGCATCGTGGGACTGACGCGCGGCCTGTCGCGGCAATTCGCGCCTCACACGCTGGTCAATGCGGTTGCGCCAAATGCGATCCGTACCGGCATGACGAATTCTGTTTTCAGCGAGCGTGGCGACGCAATCCTGGCCACGATCCCGCTGGGCCGCTTCGGCGAGCCCCAGGAGATTGCTTCGGTGGTCACATTCCTGTGCGGACCCGGCGCGTCCTACCTGACGGGCCAGACCATCAACGTGGACGGCGGTGCGTGGCACTCATGACATCCGCAGCTGACTCGACACACCGCATGACGCATTGCATAACTCGCCACTTGACCGACCACATAAGCCGCCGCACGAAAGTTAGAACATGAGCTGGAAAATAGGCATGCCAAACCTTGGCCATACGATGGAAGAGGGCAAGCTGTCCGAGTGGCTGAAGGCCGTCGGCGACGCCGTCACAAAGGGCGAGGTGATTGCGGTGGTCGAGTCCGACAAGGCCAGCTTCGACATCGAATCACCGGCCGACGGCATCCTGGCATCGATCGACGCCGAACCCGGTGCGATGGTGCTGGTTGGAGCCAGCATCGGCGTAGTCGTGGCGCCGGGCGAAATACTCGCACCCATGGCGTCGCCAAGAACGGGCTCGACCATAGACGCGTCGGCTGCTGTTGCGTCGCGGGATGCTCCAGTGGAGTCCGTCGGATGGTCCGGGCGCGGAAGGATATCGCCCGCAGCGCGCGCGCTGGCTGAAGAAATGGGACTCGACTGGCAGCAAATTGTGGGCACAGGCGAAGGCGGCATGATCTCGCGCGACGACGTGCGGGCCTACACAAGCCCCGCACCGCCCGCTGCCTCTTCGTCGGCCATCTCTACAGCAGGCCCGATACCGCTGTCGGCGATGCGCCGCGCCATTGCCGAGGCCACCGAACGCGCCTGGCGCACCATACCCCATGTGGCTTTGCAGTCGCACGCTGATGTATCGGCGCTGCAGCGCTCTGGTGGCCCCGGGCTGACTGCTTGCATCGTGCGCGCCTGCGCGCTTGCGCTACGCGAACACCCGGCCTTCAACGGCTGGCTCAAAGACAACCATTTCACGCAAGCGCCGCAATCCGACATCGCGCTCGCGATGGCCACACCAGCCGGTCTGGTGACGGCGGTGGTACGGCAAGTCGAGACCAAACCGACGGCTGACATCGGCCGGGAAATTGGCGCACTGGCTGAAAGTGCCCGTACCGGGCGGCTCGATGGTGGCAGCATGACCGGTGCTTCGTTCACCGTAAGTTCGCTCGGGCGCTGGGGCGTAGACGCCTTCGCGCCGATCATTTCGGCGCCCCAGGTAGCCATTTTGGGCGTGGGCCGGGTGGACCGGGTAGCGCGGGAAGGTAATGCCGGAACGGTTCGTTTCGCAAATGAAATTTGCCTGACGCTGGTGTTCGATCACCGCGCCAACGACGGCGTGCAGGCAGCGCAGATGCTGGCGGCCATCGTCGCTTACCTTGAGCAGCCCGAGAGACTCGAGATTGCACAGTGAGGCGCCGCGCCGTTCTCAGTTGGAATTGCAAAGCGCGCAGCACGGAGACTACTTTATGAACGACAACACTTTGCCACCGGAGCTACTGGTATCTTTCTGGCGCGACATGCTGCGTATCCGGCAGTTCGAGCAGGCGGCGCTGTACCAGTCGTCGATCGGCAGGATCTACGGCGCGCTGCACAGCTGTGAAGGGCAGGAGTCGTGTTGCGTCGGCATCTGCTCTGCGCTGCAAGAGGGCGACTATGCGGCCTCGACGCACCGCGGCCACGGCCACAGCATCGCGATGGGTGCGCGCATGGACCGCATGATGGCTGAACTGTTCGGTCGCCAGGACGGCTACTGCAAAGGCAAGGGTGGGTCGTTGCATATCGCCGACTTCGGTGCCGGCATGCTGGGTGCCAACGGGATTGTCGGCGCGGGATATGCGATAGCGGCTGGTGCTGCGCTGAACGCGAAGGTCAGCAAGAATGGCCGCGTGTCGGTGGTGTTTTTTGGCGACGGCGCAGTTACCCGCGGCACCTTCCACGAAGTCATGAACATGGCGTCGCTCTGGAAACTTCCGCTGCTGATGGTGTGCGAGAACAACGAATACGCGCAATACGTGCGCACGACCGAGACCATGGTGTTCGACGATATCTCGGCGCTGGCAAGCAACTACCACATGCCGGGGCTACGGCTCGATGGCAACGATATCCGCGCGGTCCACACAGCAGCGATTGCTGCGGTTGATCGGGCGCGAGGCGGCGCTGGACCAACACTGATAGAGCTAAAGACCCAGCGCTTTCATGGGCATTCGTCGGGCGACCCGCAGGTCTACCGTACCAAGTCTTCCGTGGAAGACCTGCGCAAGACACGCGACCCGATTGCGCGGCTTGAGGCCGAGTTGATTTCCGCAGGTCTTCTGGACCATCGCCTGGCGTTGCTCGCCGAGGTCGAAGCCGAGGTGGCGCAGGCGGTCCAGTTTGCCGAAGCCAGTCCGTATCCGGCC
>JANOCN010000472.1:0-8825 GCA_031412185.1 Betaproteobacteria bacterium
CAAGCTCGGACCGCGTGCTGTGCAGCTCTTCCTGCTGCAGCTCCAGCTCGACCTGGTGCACCTGCATTTCATGCAGCAACGCCAGCGCGTCGCCCGCCGTCGATGGGGAAGATGCCAGCTGGTGCAATACTGCCAGCGCCTCGGTCGGGCCGGCCCGCTTTGGCTGCGTCGGGATACCTAGTGTCAACTGGGACACCGCGCGTTGGCGCAGCTGCCCGCGGGTATAGGTCGTTGCAGGGGCATGGGACATAGGAACTCCTGTTGGGTGGGTGGCGATAAAGGTGCGGGCGTGTGCACTGGATGTGGTCAGGCACTGCGCAGACGGGACTCGAGCTGTTTGGCTGCGGTAATGTCGATCAGGGTAATGACCACGCCCTGGATCACGTTGGCCAGTGTGCGGTAGGGCTTGATACGCACCATGAACCAGAGGCCGTCGGTGGTGGTGATCTGCTTTTCGGTAAACGTCAAGGTGCGCAGCGTCTCCTTCACATCGTCGTTGAACTGCGGGTAGACCAGCGTGCTGGCCAGGTCGGTCAGGGGTCTGCCGATATCGCCTTCACGTAGCTGGATGATGCGCGTGATCTTGTCGGTATAGCGGCGTACGTTCAAAGCGCTGTCCAGAAACAGCGTGGCGATGTCGGTGCTGTTGAGCAGGTTTTGCATGTCGCTCTGCGCCAGGGCCAGGTCGTCCAGCTTCGATTGCAGTTCGCCGTTGAGCGTCTGCAGTTCCTCGTTCATGGACTGCGACTCTTCCTTGGAGGTGGTAAGTTCTTCGTTCGCCGACTGCAATTCTTCATTGGTCGACTGCAGCTCCTCGTTGGCCGCCTGCAGTTCCTCCGCCGAAGCGCCCATTTCCTGGCGCAGCGCGTGTATCTCGTCCTTGCAGTGTTGCAGCTCCTCGGCCGTTGCCGCGTCGACCAGGCCGGGCGGCCCGCGTCGGCGTTTGGCAGCTGGCTTGCCGGTGACGTCATGGAAGACGATCAGCACCAGCCCGGCCAGCGGTCTGGGCTCCAGCATGGCTTTCACCGTCACGTTGAGCGTGAACTGCGCGTCGTCACCCAGGCGCAGCCCGCGCAACTCGACCACGCCCCGCTCCTGCAGCGCGTGGCGCAGCCCCCCGGCGATTTGCGCCCGGATGGCCGGACGGGCCATGACGTGGATATTCCAGTTGGCCTTGCCTGACGCCGGTTCCAGGTATTTGCCAACGCTGCCGTTGATGTAGACCACATCGCCTTGCTCGTTGACCAGCACAGCCGGGGGCGAAAACTCCTGGAGCAGCGCTTGTTCTGCGTGAGTCTGCAGGTTGGCGGATTGGGTGACCGGTTGCGACACTTTTGACTCCTGGAGGGGCCGACCTGGAGGCAGCCGGGGGATGATGGGAAAATCTACCGACCGGACGCTTAGGGTGTGTCCGCTGCGCCAGTAGAGCCGCGATTTCTGGCTCAGCGGCGTAAACAGCTTCTGCGAGCTGCCGACGGTCTCGGACCCCCCCAGCAGCAGCGCGCCGCCCGGGCGCAGGCTGTAGCTGAAGAGTGGCATCAAACGCTTTTGCAACGTGGCGTTGAAATAGATCATCAGGTTGCGGCAGCACAGCAGGTCCAGCTTGGTGAAGGGTGGCTCCAGTATCACATCGTGCTGGGCGAACAACACCATCTCGCGAATCTGCTTGTCGATCAGGTACCCATCGCCTTGTACCGAGAAGAACCGTGCGAGCCGCCCCGCGTCCATTTCGCCTGCGATCCTGGCCGGGTAGCGACCGGTGCGCGCGGCGTTGATCGCGTCGGCATTCACGTCGCTGGCAAATATCTGCAGGGATCGGCCTGCCGCTGCAGGCAACTCGGCCACCACTTCCTGGAACACCATAGCCAGCGAGTACGCCTCTTCGCCGGTAGAACAGCCAACCACCCAGGCGCGCAGGCGGCTGGCTTCCGCGCTGCGGGCGAGCAGGACCGGTAGCACGGCATGTTTGAGTTCCTCCCAGACCTGGGGGTCGCGGAAGAAGCTGGTCACGCCGATCAGCATCTCCTTGAACAGCAGGTCCAGCTCCTTCGGGTTTTGTCGGACAAAGCCTTCGTAGACGGCTTCGGTGGCCAGGTTGTGTACGCTCATGCGCCGGCGGATGCGCCTGCGCAGTGTGCTGGGCTTGTAGTCGGAGAGATCGTGTTTGGTGCGCTCGCGCAGCAGATGCAGGATCGAAGCCAGCGCCCGTGCATTGCTCTCGTCGCTGCCTTCCGGCCACACCGAAGCGGCCTCCAGTTCAGCGGTGACGCGCAGAATGTGACCGGGCAGGTCGGCCGGCAGCGCCACGATGTCGACGCAGCCGGCGACGATGGCGCTCTTGGGCATCGAGTTGAATTGCGCCGAATCGGGCGACTGCGCCAGGGTCAGACCGCCCTGCGACTTGATGGCCTGCAACCCCAGAGTGCCATCCGACCCCATGCCTGACAACACGACTCCGATGGCGCGCTCGCCCTGGTCGCGCGCAAGCGACAAGAACAGCAAATCGATCGGTAACCGCAGGCCGCGCGGCTCTTTCGGTGGTGCCAGATGCAACAGGCCTGCTGCCAGGGTCAAGTTGCGGTTGGGGGGAATGACGTAGACGACATCCGGCTCGACCCGCATCGCATCGGCGGCCTCGCATACCGGCATGGTGGTGGCGCGCTGCAGCAGTTCCACCAGCATTGCCTTGTGGGTGGGGTCCAGGTGTTGCACCACCACGTAAGCCAGCCCGCTGGCGGGGGGCACCTGCGCCAGGAACTGTTCGAGCACGGCCAGCCCACCGGCCGACGCTCCCAGGCCGACGGTGCGGGTGGAGTGCGCCCTCTCAGCGTTGACAGCGGGGGGGTGGCGGGAGAGCATAGGGAAGTTGACGGTAGAACCGCGTTGCAACACCAGCAGTTGCGTCCCTCCCCAGCGAGCAGGAGTTACCGATTGTTGCATGGCCGCAAGCCCGGTGAAGACCAATTTTCAGGGCTGATGCACCGCGGCTGATGGATTGGGCTGTGGTCAGGTGTCGGTTTTCGCTTACACCGGGACACGTGCCAGTCCGGCTCTGGCATCGCTCTAATTCCGGCACCATGCTCTTGCGCAGCCATGGTGGCTGCATTGGAGCATTCGATGGACAAGACCGATCCCCCCACCTCATTTGGTGTCTTCAAACCCGTCGGGCACACGGTCATCGCGTTTTCTTCGCCCGACAGCATGAAGGCGGCCATCGCCATGCTTTTGACGCAGGGGTTCACGCTGGGAGATATGGTGACGTACACCGCCCAGGAAATGTTGGCGCAGGCAGAGTCGAATCTGCTGACCGCAAGCCCGATCGCGTCGGTAGGTCAGGAACTGAACCTGGTCAAAGCACACCTGGCGCTGGCGCAGCAAGGCTGCAGCTTTCTGGTGGTGCATGCCGATGACGATGCCAAGACCGGCTTCGTCGACGCAGTGGTGCGCAGCCAACACGCCACGTCGGCACAACGTTACGGACGCTTCTTGATTGAGGAACTGGTCGAACAGGTTCCCGGCCAGACTCAGGTGTTCGAATCGCCGGATCGGGGCCTGGACCTCGATGTGGTCGAAGAAAAACGTTAGTTGTCGACCCGCTCCTTCCGGCGCAGCTTTGCCGCGCTAACGCGCAGGGCGCTGCGCGTGGGTGTCAAAACCATGGCACGCTCGCTGGGTGCAGCTTCTGTTACACGCAAAACGCGTGCCCCGCGTCGGGTCAAGGCATCACCACCCGCTGCAAATGGGATGTCCGTCGGCCATTGGGGCGGCCGGCGTTGTTTGCTCTACATGCCGCCCGGCGTGCAGCGCGCCGAACGTTTGCCACTGCTGGTGATGCTGCACGGTTGCACACAGGACGCAGCCGCACTGGCGGCGAGCACGCACATGAACCGTGTTGCCGCACGCGCGCGGTTTCTCGTGCTGTACCCGGAACAGAGCCGTTTGGCGAATGTGCAGGGTTGCTGGAACTGGTATGACACGCGCTCGGGCCGGGCGCAACGCGAGGCCGACAGTATCGACGCGGCGATAGACCGGGTGTGCGCGGCGCAACCGGTAGACCCGCAGCGCATCGTTGTTGTTGGCCTGTCGGCCGGTGCCAGCATGGCGGCCTTGCTGGCAACCCGCAGGCCGGCACGTTTTGCAGCTGTCGCGATGCATTCTGGTACCGCACCAGGTGCAGCCAACTCGACGGCATCGGCGCTCTCTGCAATGCGCGGGCGCCATGCTGCGCTGCCGCTGCCAGAACTTCCAGCGTTGGCCGCAGGTATGTTGCTACCGCCCTTGCTGGTGATCCACGGCAGCACCGACCATGTAGTGGCCAGCAGCAACGGGCTGAAGGCGGCGTCGCTATGGGCCTCGCAAGAAGGGGCAAAGCCAGGTGCCGAGCGCACGGTACAGCGCGGTAACCGGTATCCATGCATGGTGACCGACTACCGGAGCGGGGCCCGGCTTGTGGCAACACTTTGTGTCGTGCGTGGTCTAGGCCATGCCTGGAGCGGTGGTAGCGCCGGGCAGGCCTACAGCGACCCGCGCGGCCCCGACGCTGCGCGCATGGTCTGGGCATTTTCCGTGCGGCAGTTCGCGCAGCGCGTGCTGTCTCAGCCGCTGTAGCGGGCTTCCTGCAGGTCGCTCTCGCGCACACGTTTGCGCTGGTCCGCGCTGGAGTAGAAGATGGCAATACCCGGCGCGAGTTGAAAAAAAACCAGCACCTCCATAACGCAAGAACGTCAGTTGACGCGCACGACCTGGCCGCGTATTTCTCCACCCGGGTTGGCCTGTGTGTGGATGTTCACATACCATTTGCCGGACAGCAGTTCGTTGGCCTGTGACGGAGAAATGATCAAGCCGCCGCTGATCGGGCTGGCCAAGCTGCCGTTGAAGGGAATCGCCACGGGGGCGTTTTCACCAGGCATCGCCGGGCCATGCAAGTGGCCGCCGGTGGCCAGGCCGCTCAAGCCGGCGTAGGTGACGGTCCAGCGCAGCATGTTGGTGTCCTGGTTGTAGCTTACTTCGGCGCTGCCGCTGGCTATCGTAGATACCGGCGGTACTTCGCTGGCACCGGAGAGTTGTGTTGTCATGAGCACCGTGCCGGGACCCGTTGCACGGCTCGAGCCCATCGGTGTTGAGCTGCATGCGCCGAGCGCGAGCACGGCAGCCAGAAGAATTGAGGTTGCGGCAGTTTTTGAGTTGGTCATGGTTTACTCCTTAAAGTTGATCTTGTGGTCTTGGTTAGGCGCTACAGCCGGGCTAGGTCCAGGCCGGGCTATCGTGCCCCATTCTCGCGGCAGTCACCGTGCGCTGGCGCACAGTCAGGGCAATCACTTGGGCCTCACCCGAGACAACTGCGCTTGTGCCGCCTGCAGCCGACCAGCGCGCAATTCAACTACTGCGTGCGCCACCGCCCGCGCCACGTTGCGTGTTTCCTCCTGCACTGCTGCGTCGGCGTCTAGCGTGTCGTGGCTGGTCGCATAAGGCTCGTAGTAGCCGATAAAGCGGTCCAGCCGAGCCTTCGCCCCGGCGTCGATCAGACCCATCCAGTCGAGCCAGTCCGACAAGCTGCGCCGCGCCCCTTCAATGCCCGCTACGTCGCCATGTACGAGCAGCCCGTAAACCCGGCCGGCCAGGTGCTGGGGATAGTCCCAGCCGGCCATCTCCAGCGCCTTGGCCTTGCCGGCTTTCTTGCCACCGGTGGCAGTCGGGTCGGGGTTGCCCCCGTCCGCGCATACCAGGCGGTCGATCATCAGTTTCAAGGGGCTCGGGCTCTGGTACCAATAGACCGGCGTGACAATGATGACGGCATGCGCTGCGGTCCAGCGCTCATAAATCTCGGCCATCCAGTCATTGGTCTGGTTCATCGCGTGGTTCGGGTAGCAACTGCAAGGCCAATGGCACAGCGGCATGGCGGTGGACGCACAGCCCTTGCAGGGATGGATGTGGCGGCCATAGTCTGACGTGACCAGGCTCAGGTCCAGCACGTCGATTTCCATGCCCGCTTGCTCGAGCACCTCACGCGCGGTGCCCAGCAGGCGGTAAGACTTGGACATTTCACCCGGGCAAGTACCGTCATTGCGCGCCGAGCCACACACCAGCAGGACGCGCGAGGGCGTGTCGTTTTTGCCCCAGTGCAGCTGCGCGGCATCCAGGCGCTTTTTTGTGCTTACCCACTCGCTGGACAGGTCGTAGTTCGGGTCGGCGTATCCGGCACCGGCCTTTTCGGTAAATGGTGCCTTGCGCCCTTCGCTGTAAGCCTGCCAGGCAATCTCTTCCAGGCGCGCCAGAGCTGACTCTTCCGCCTGAAAGGCAGGGTCGATGAACGACGCGCGAAAGCGGTCACCAAATGTTGCCCGTTCCAGCGGTGCCGGTGCTTGCCCGGTGCGGATTTTTATCATGCGGTGTTCTCAGCTGTTGGAATCGGTTCGAAGTTAACGCCGCAACCGGTTTTCTTCGGTGCGTTGGCACACAGACAACCCGGTTTGTTTGCGCCAACGTTCGGTAACGCACAGACGAACCTGTTGCGCGTTGTTATGGTTCACCATCTACTCGCTGGTTCAGGGGGGTCACGTGCAGCATTCGACCGTTCGCCTTTCTACTTCTGCGTCGCGTTTGCAGGAAGTGCGGCATACGCGGGAAGCGGCCAATTGCCCGCACCAGTGTGCGTTCGATTTCCGCCCGGAGACCCAATTTGTGACCATGCTCAACGCCTACCGTGGCAGTGGGGGCTTGGCACGTGCGCAGGAGGTGGTGGCGTTGTTCAAGCGCTGCCAGGGGCCGACGGTGGCCACACTTGCGCAGTGGATCGCCGAGCGGGAGGTGATCTGCTTCGAGTGGGATGGGCAGGCATGGCTGCCGATGTTCCAGTTCGACCGGCAGCAGTTGCAACCCGACCGCAAGCTCAAACCGGTCTTCGCCGAGCTGGCGGGCACTTACGGGCAATGGGAGTTGGCTGCCTGGTTTGCCCAGCCCAACCCGTGGCTGGAGAGCCGGGCACCGGTGGATATGCTGTTGCGCGATATGGCCGCTGTATTGAACGCAGCGCGTGCCGAGCGTTTCATCGCCGAGGTTTGAAGGCCACAATCGGGGCATGGGAGACACCCGCACCGAAGTCGACAGTTTCGGCCCTATTGAAGTGCCCAGCGCCGCTCTGTGGGGTGCACAGACCGCCCGCAGCCTGCGCTTTTTTGCCATTGGGGCACAAACCATGCCGCTGCAAGTGGTGCATGCGCTGGCTTGGGTGAAGTGGGCTGCGGCGCGCGTCAATAGCGGGCTGCAACTGATAAACCCAGCTACCGCGCAGGCGATCGCCGACAGTGCGCGGCAGGTGGTGGAGGGAAGATTCGACGCCGAGTTCCCACTGTCGGTCTGGCAGACCGGCTCGGGCACCCAAAGCAATATGAACGTCAACGAGGTGGTGGCCAACTTGGCGACCCGCTCCCTGCGGGCACACAGCCCTGCGGCACAGAAGGTGCACCCGAATGATGACGTGAATCTCGGCCAGTCGTCGAATGATGTTTTCCCCACCGCCATGCATCTTGCAGTGCTGCTGCAAGCGCGCCAGGCGCTGCTGCCAGCGCTGGGCGTCTTGCAGACCGCCTTGGCAGCCAAGGCGGCTGAGTTCTCGGCGGTGGTCAAGATCGGCCGCACGCATCTGCAGGACGCGACGCCCGTCACTCTGGGCCAGGAGTTTGGCGGTTATGCGGCGCAACTTGCGCTTTGTCGGCAAAACCTGGAGCACGCCCTGGGCCCAGTGTCTGCGCTGGCTATCGGTGGTACGGCGGTAGGCACCGGGCTCAATACGCATGCGGAGTTTGGCAAACGCGTAGCCGCCATGCTGGCCACCGAACTCGACTTGCCCCTGCGGCAGGCTGACAATCTGTTTGCCGCGATGTCGGGTCAGGAGGCGCTGGTTGGCTTTCATTCCGGCCTGAAAATGCTGGCGATTGCATTGACCAAGATTGCCGGCGACATTCGTTTGATGGGCAGCGGTCCGCGGGCCGGCCTGGGTGAGCTGCAACTGCCGGAAAACGAACCCGGTAGCTCGATCATGCCGGGCAAGGTCAACCCGACCCAGGTCGAGGCATTGACCATGGTCTGCGCGCAGGTGATGGGCCACGACGCAGCCATCGGTTTTGCCGCCAGCCAGGGACATTTTGAGCTGAACGTCTACAAGCCGCTGATCGCGCTGGATACGCTCGACAGCATGGGCCTTCTGGCCGACGCTATGCAAAGCTTCACCAGCCATTGCGTCACTGGCATCACGGTCAACGCGGCCCGCGTGCAGGAACTCTTGCAGGGCTCCTTGATGCTGGTTACGGCGCTGGCACCCCACATCGGCTACGACCATGCAGCCCAAATTGCCAAGCTCGCCCATGCCCAGGGCAGCACGCTGCGCGAAGCGGCGTTGGCGACGGCGCTGGTGACGGCGGAGCAATTCGACGCCTGGGTGGACCCGCGCAAAATGCTCGGCCCCAACAATGCCTGACTGGTTATACGAGAGGGCGTTGCGGCGGCCGCCCATCGCCGTACAGGTCGGCCAGCCGGACCAGGGCCTTCACGTCGCGCAGGTGTAAACGCCCGTCGATAATCTGGTGCAGGCCGCGCCGTTCCAGCCGGCGCAGTGTCTTGTTGGTGTGCACCAACGACAGGCCCAGCCCGTCCGCCACATGCTGCTGGGTTAGCGGAAACGGCACACCAGAGCTGCCCGCATCAGGCTGCAACGCTGCCGCACGCTTGAACAGCAGGATCAGCAACGTGGCAACGCGCTCTTCGGCGCTGCGCCGACCGACCGACAGCAAAGTGTCGTCGACCAGCGACTCTTCGTGGGCGGTGAG
>JANOCN010000473.1:0-4816 GCA_031412185.1 Betaproteobacteria bacterium
CCCCGGGCAGCCCGGAGCAGGACGGCGACCGCTACATCGAGATCTGGAACCACGTGTTCATGCAGTTCGACATGCAGCCAGACGGCAGCCTGGTCAAGCTGCCCGCGCCGTGTGTGGATACCGGCATGGGGCTGGAGCGGCTGGCCGCCATCCTGCAACACAAACACAGCAATTACGAGATCGATCTGTTCGACCGGCTGATCCATGCTGCGGCGCGCGAGACCGGTTGCGGCGAGCTGGCGAACAGCTCGCTCAAGGTGATTGCCGACCATATCCGTGCCACGGCCTTTCTGGTCAGTGACGGGGTCCTGCCTGGCAATGAAGGGCGTGGTTATGTGCAGCGGCGCATCATCCGCCGCGCTATCCGCCACGGCTACAAACTGGGCAAGAAGACACCGTTTTTCCACAAGCTGGTGGACGACCTGGTGCAGGTGATGGGAGATGCCTACCCGCGCCTCGCAGCGCAGCAGCAGCGTATTACCGAAGTGCTGAAGGCGGAGGAGGAGCGCTTCTTTGAGACGCTGGAAGTCGGCATGC
Source organism: Betaproteobacteria bacterium (assembly GCA_031412185.1). Taxonomy (GTDB): domain Bacteria; phylum Pseudomonadota; class Gammaproteobacteria; order Burkholderiales; family Burkholderiaceae_C; genus CAISIP01. The sequence goes on from JANOCN010000473.1 coordinate 538, forward strand.
AGATTCTGGACGGTGCGCTGGCCGGTGGTGCCACCGTGTTGCCGGGCGAGGTGGCGTTCAAGCTGCATGACACCTTTGGCTTCCCGCTTGACTTGTCGGCCGACGTTTGCCGCGAGCGTGGCGTAAATGTGGACGAGGCGGGCTTCCATTCTGCGATGGAAAAGCAGAAGGCCCAGGGCCGCGCGGCCGGCAAATTCCGCATGGACAAGGCGCTTGAATACGGCGGTGCGGGCAACCAGTTTGTCGGCTACGACAGCCTGACGCAGGACAGCAAGGTGGTGGCGCTATACGCGGATGGCATTGCAGTGTCCGAACTCGCTGCTGGGCAGGCCGGTGTAGTGGTGCTCGACAGCACACCGTTTTACTCCGAAAGCGGCGGGCAAGTGGGCGACGTTGGTGCGATCCTGACGGGGTCTTCAATGTTCGAGGTTGCCGACACACAGAAGATCAAGGCGGATGTGTTCGGGCACCACGGCAGCGTCAAGAGCGGTGCGCTCAAGCTCGGTGATGCGGTGACCGCCCATGTCAACGCTACACGGCGTGCCGCCACCGTGCGCAACCACTCGGCCACCCACCTGATGCACAAGGCCTTGCGCGCCGTGCTCGGCGAACATGTGCAGCAAAAGGGCAGCCTGGTGAATGCCGAGCGCACACGGTTCGACTTTACCCACAGCGCCCCGGTGACAGACGCTCAGGTGTTTGAGATCGAGGTGCTGGTCAACGCCGAGATTCTGGCCAATGTGGCGACCACTTCGCGCCTGATGGACATCGATGCAGCGAAGAAGACTGGCGCGATGATGCTGTTCGGTGAAAAGTATGGCGAGGTGGTGCGGGTGCTCGATATCGGCAGCAGCACCGAACTTTGCGGCGGCACCCATGTGCAACGCACCGGCGACATCGGCCTGTTCAAGGTGGTGGCCGAAGGCGGCGTGGCCGCCGGGGTGCGGCGTATCGAAGCGGTGACGGGGGAGGGCGCGCTGGCCTACCTGCAACACCTGGAGTCCACCGTGACCCAGGTGGCAGGGACCGTCAAGGCACCGGTGTCGGAGGTCAACGAACGCGTCAAACATGTGCTTGACCACGTGAAGCAGCTTGAGCGCGAAATCGCTGCGCTAAAAGGCAAACTGGCCTCGAGCCAGGGCGACGAGCTGGTGCAGCAGGCCATCGAGATCAAGGGCATCCAGCTGCTGGTCGCTTCCTTGCCGGGAGCCGATGCCAAGACCCTGCGCGAAAGCATGGACAAACTCAAGGACAAGCTCAAGTCCGCAGTCATCGTTCTTGCGGCGGTTGAAGGGGCAAAGGTGCAACTCGCAGCCGGTGTGACCCCTGATCTGGTTGCCCGCGTCAAAGCTGGTGAACTGGTGAACTTTGTTGCCAGCCAGGTCGGCGGCAAAGGCGGCGGCAAGCCCGATATGGCCATGGCCGGCGGTACTGAACCGGCGAATCTGCCCGCCGCGTTGGCCAGCGTAGGCGAGTGGGTTAGCGCGAAACTCTGACCAGTTGTCAGGCCGAATTCGGCCGCTTTTCGACTTCATGGTGGTACTATCGGCAATACCGTGAAGAAGCCACCCAGGATCGTCATCGATACCAATGTTCTGGTGTCTGCGCTCAAGTCTCGCAGAGGGTGGTCTTTTGACCTTTTGACACGGCTCGGACGTGGTCAGTTCCAACACGTCGTTACGGTGCCGCTGGTGATCGAGTACGAGGATGTGCTGCACCGCAAGGGCATGGTTCCTATCCCAAAGGCTGCCGTGGATGACTTGCTTGACTATGTTTGTGCCAGTGGTCTGCGGCAGAAGGTGCATTTTTTGTGGCGCCCGAAACTGACGGACGTGCGAGACGATATGGTTCTGGAGGCCGCATTCAACGGGCAATGTGATGCCATCGTCACCTGGAATATCCGTGACTTTTCCGCAGCTGCGGGCATCGGGATAGATGTATTGAGCCCGGACTTGTTTGTGAAGCGTTTGAAGGATAAAGAATCATGAGTGCACTCAGTGTCCGTTTGCCCGAGTCCCTGCACAAATACGCCAAAGAGTACGCGGCCCAAGAGGGTATTTCCGTCAATCAACTCATCAGTACGGCACTGGCCGAGAAGCTTTCGGCCCTTGCGACCGAGGACTTTCTGGAACAGCGTGCCAAACGCGGCAGCCGCAGAAAGTTTGATGCGGTGCTGGCCAAGGTGCCTGACGTGGCGGCCGATATGCGCGACAGCAAGTGATTCCATTCGTGTGGGTAATCAGCACGTGATCATTGCGTCAGCAAGCCAATCACTTTGCGCCCATTCTTGCGGTAGACAGAAAATTCACTGTCCAGCGTAAAAACCTGGCTTTGCGGATGCAGTTCTGCCAGTCGTACCAGGCAGGCGTCCGCCAGCGACATCGGAACATCGGCGTAGCGCCGGATCATGGCCAGGATGGCACTGTGATGGTCGGCGAGGTGCATGCCAATGGTCAGGAAACGCTCTCCCATCATTTCGATCAAGGCGGCGCGCGCGCCATCCAGGCCCCGGGTCAGATAAGTTGCCTCCGCCAGTACGGCTTCGCAGGTGATCATTGGCGGGGCAATGTCGCGGAGCTGTTGCACGACCCATGCGTGCGCGCGGTCCCGCTTGTTGAGCAGTGCCACCAACGGGCCGGTGTCGACGATGACTCGCTGCTTCATTTGCCGAAGCCGCGCAGGTGATCGGGGTTGGTAGCCAAATCCTCGGCACCGTCCACCAGGCCGATCCAGCGGCTGGCACGTTCGTAGCAGGATGCAGTGGATGCCTTCGGGTCAGACATCAAATAGGCCTCCAACGCAGTGCGCACGATATCGCTTTGACTGGACGCACTGGTTTTTGCCCGCTGGGCCAAGTCGTGGAACAACGGGTCTGGTAATTTGATGGAAATAGCTCTCATGGAGGCAGTGTAATACCGACCGTGCAGTTACGAAATACGCCTGCGTTTGCGCTGCGGTTTATCGTGTTGCCGTGGGCACGCCGACAGCCTGCACAGCGCCTTCGAGGCGCAAGGCGTTTCATCCATGAGACCCCAGCCCCGTAGACGGGTGGTAGCATAAAAATGCCATGTCCATCACCGACGCGTCCACCCGCTTTGAAGCCAATCCGGACCACCAGATGGCGCTGCCTTTCCCGGCGGCAGAGGAATATGCAGAAACGGTGATGCGCTGGGCGCGCGAACTCGACGACGCGCAGTTGCAGGTGCGGCGCCGGGTCGCCTACGGGCCCGACCGGCTGCACTACTACAACGTGTTTTCGCCGCCGGGCGCTCGGGATGCGCCGGTGCTGGTGTTCTGGCACGGTGGAGGTTGGACCAACGGTTACCCGGATTTCAACACCTTCATGGCTCCGATCGTGGCGCGCTTGGGCTGCGTTCTGGTAACACCTGCGTACCGCCTGGTGCCGCAGCACCGCTTGCCAGCGGCCTTTGAAGACAGCCTGAGCGCACTGGCCCATATTGCCAGCAACGCGCGCCAATATGGTGGTGCTGCCGATCAGCTGCTGCTCGCCGGGCACTCCGCCGGGGCCCATCTCGCAGCACTGGTGGCCCTGCGTCCAGCAGAGCGGCAACGGGCCGGTGTGCCGACAGAAGCGGTGCGGGCCTGCCTGCCTATCAGCGGCATCATGGACTTGTACCACCCGGCACCCGCACCTGGCAGCCTGGAGGAGCGCGTTTACAGCATGGTGCTGACCGACAAGGCGCAAGACGCGGTGATGAGCCCGATTTGCTGGACAGCGGGCAACCGCGTACCGTTTGATGTGTTCTGCGGAGCGCAAGACAGCGAACGCGTGCTGCGCTCGAACGCGCGGATGGTCGAACTGCTCAAGCTGCAGAGCGGCCCGGTGAGTTTTTCCGTGCTGCCAGGACTAGACCATTTCCAGACCCACACCACGCTGCGCGACGGCAACCCGCCCTGGTACGACCGCCTGGCACAACGTGTGCGGGGGTTCGCGCCATGAAGCAGGTGCTGGACGTTGGCCTGCCCGAACCCAAGCAGCCGTTTTCGTGGGCCGTCAAATCGGGCGGTATGTTGTTCACGGCGCACGGCCCGGTGCGGGCGGATGGCAGCATCTGTACCGGCCCGATCGACGAGCAGGCGCGCCTGACCTTTACCAATCTGCGCAGCGCCCTGCAGGCGGCCGGCGGCACACTGGACGACGTCACCCAGGTATTGATTTACATGACCGACGTGGCCGATATGCCAGCCATTGACCGTGTTTACCGCGACTACTTCACGGCCCCGTTTCCCAACCGCTCCAGTGCCGCAGTGGCGGCGC